>NZ_JBVINN010000010.1:0-96014 GCF_055579305.1 Kitasatospora sp. NPDC032757
GCGTCGGGCGCGATCTCGGTGATGCCGGGGCCGCTCATGGCGGCCTGCGGGCCGCCGAGGCGCATGTCCGCGCAGGCCCAGGAGCTTTCGGCGGTGATGAGCTGGACGGAGCCGGCGAGGACGACGGTGGCGGCGAGGGTGGCGAGGCGGCGGCGGCCGGAGAGCGAGCGGACGTTCTTCGCGATCGAGGGCATAACGGACTTGCGCATGACGTGAATCCCCAGGGTCATGGTGCGGATGGTGTGGTGAAGACGGCCGGCTGCCCGCTGTCGTCGAGCGGTAGCGCCCCCCGGCCTTTCCTTGCCGGTCTCGCTCTCCGTGCCTTCATCCGTATAGACGTGCATCCCCGCCGGGGGTTGCAGGTGAGTTCAAAAGTTTTTTCGGACTCTTTCGACCGGCCCGGCGAAGGGGTGCGGGAGGACGGTCATCACCGGGGCCGGAGACCGGCGAGGCCCCCGCCCGGGCGGGCAGGGGCCTCCGCGCCAACGGCTCAGCCGGGTATGCGGTGCCGACCGGGAGCGGGGGCGGGGTTGACCCGGTGGCGGATCTCGGGGCCGTAGTGGCCGGCCTGGCGGGCGATCCAGGCGTATTCGCGGGTGCCGTCGGGTAGTTGGCGCAGTTCCCAGCGGCCGTGTCGGGTGATGGGGGGTGGGGATTGCCGGTCGTCCTCGTCGTTGACTCTGAGGGCGGTGATGACGCCGAGGGCGACGGTGGCGAGGGCGAGGAGGGTGAGGAGGGCGGCGGCGACGAGGAGGTTCGCGGTGCCGGTTCTCATCGGTGGATGCCGATGACGCGGTGGCCGAGGTGGGCGGCGAGGGTGTGGAGGAGTTCGTGGGCCTGGTCGCGGGTGAGGGGGAGGGCGAGGTGTTCGCCGGGGGCGGCGTGGATGTCGAGGTCGACGGCGGCGCGGAGCTGGAGGGCTGCGTCGGGGACGCGCTCGACGGTGAGGTAGGCGAGGGTGGTGCGTTCGGTGTGGACGGCCTGGGTGGCCATCGGGATCAGGACTCCCACGGCTGGTCCCTTTCGGTGGCGCGGAGGAGGTGGAGGAGGTTGAGGAGGGTGGCGACCGGGGCGTGGCCGAAGTTGACGAGGATGCGGCCGTCGACGGTGCTGTGGTGGGTGGTGGCGAAGCCCCACTGGATGCCGAACCAGGCGCCGCGGTCGTGGAGTTCGCGCAGGAGGGCGGTGACGTGGGCGTCGGTGTAGTCGTGCATGCGGGGGTCGTCGGGGGAGAGCGGGATGCGGGGGCCGGTCACGCGGCGGCCTCCAGCTCGAACCAGACCACCTTGCCGCCGTGCTTGCGCGGGTCGGTGCCGAAGCGGTGGGTTAGCGAGCGGACGAGGTGCAGGCCGCGGCCGGACAGCTCGTAGGGGTCGGCGGACTGGACCGGTTCGGGGAGGGAGGGGCTGTCGTCGGCGACCGAGACCCGCAGGGTCCGGTTCAGGAGCAGGACCACGACCAGGGGCGCTGGGCTGCCGCCGTGGCGCCAGGCGTTGACGTACAGCTCACAGAGGGCGAGTTCGGCGTCGGCGATGAGGTCGTCGGGCCAGGAGGCGGTGGCGAGGGCGTCGCGCAGCTCCTCGCGGGCGGCGGACCAGTCGGGCGGGTTGACGGCACACATGAGGAACCTCCGGACGAGGCTGAGTGGAGCGGGATTCGGTGTTCACCGGCGGAATCGTCGCCGTGAGCCAGGCCAGGGCGGAGCTGGTTGATGCCACGCGTGGCTGCTCTGCGGTGCGCGGGCAGCAGGCGCCTACTGCCCTGGAAACAGGCGTTACTGACGATCCATCGGATCGATCTGAGGATGACGATAGCGCACGTTGCTACAAATTTGTGGCGACTGTCGAGAGGTTCCCTCTACCGTGGCTACGCGCACGATCAAGACCCCGATAGACCCGTCCAGCACCAGCGCGGCAGACTGACTCCAGAACCCGCAGAGAGGACGTCATGGCACTACGCCCCAACCCGACCCTCCGCCAGCGTCGCCTGGGCGTCGAGCTGCGGAAGATGCGCGAGCAGGCCGGCTTCGGGGGCAGTCAGCTCGCCCGCGCTCTCGGAATCGGCCCTGCCCACGTCACGCAGATGGAGGCGGGCAGAACCGGCATCAGCGTGGAGCGCCTGCGCACCGTCGCGGCAACGTGCATGTGCGTCAACGAGCCCTTGATCGAGGCCCTCGCCGACATCATCGCGGAACGCGGAAAGGCCGGCTGGTGGGACGAGTACCGCGGGACACTGGCAACGGACTTCCTTGAGGTCGCAGAGCTTGAGGGCCACGCGCGCAGGCTCTCGACCTACACCGTCACCTTCATCCCGGGACTGCTTCAGACCAGGGATTACGCATCTGCCGTGTTCTCCGGCGCCTTCCCGCCCCTGCCTCAACACGAGATCGAACTCAGAACGGCCTTCCGCCTGCAAAGGCAACGGGTCGTCCGGGACGACATGACGCCATACTCCGCGTTCATCAACGAAGCAGCACTGCGTATGCAGTTCAGCGGAACGCGGGTCCAGCTTGAGCAGCTCGACGGCCTTATCGAGGACTCGGAGAAGCCGAACATCTCCGTTCGAGTGGTCCCGTTCGCGGTCGACGTTCTCCCCAGCGCAAGTGAGAACTTCACCTACGCCGAGGGGCCGATCCCCGAACTGGACACTGCACAGACGGACATGGCACCCGGCTGCCAGCTCTTTGACGCCCCAGCGCACCTCGCAAGGTTTCGGGCCGTCCTCTTCCGGACCGAGTCAACTGCCCTCTCCGAAGACGAGTCCCGAGACTTCATTCGGTCCATCAGGAAGGAAATGGAAAGCAAACATGCCTAGCTCCACCTGGCAGAAGTCCACCTACTCCGGCGCGAACGCCGACTGCGTCGAGGTGCGAACCGTCGCCGGGCTGGTCGACCTCCGTGAGTCCGACGACGCCGACGTCATCGTCCGCACCACCCCCACCAAGTTCGCCGCACTCCTCCAGGGCATCAAGGCCGGCGAGTTCGACCACCACGCCGCCCCCACCACATGACCCAACGGCTCCTCGCTCAACCGAGCGAGGAGCCGAAAACACCAGTGGCCGGAAAGAAGTGGAGAGCAATCGTGAGTGGTTCCGTATGGCAGAAGTCCAGCTACTCCGGCGCCAGTGACAACTGTGTCGAGGTACGCACCACCGCCGGGCTGGTCGACCTCCGCGAATCCGACGACGCCGACGTCATCGTCCGCACCACCCCCACCAAGTTCGCCGCACTCCTCCAAGGCATCAAGGCCGGCGAGTTCGACCACCACGCCGCCCCCACCACATGACCCAACGGCTCCTCGCTCAACCGAGCGAGGGGACCGCGGGGCTACGGCCGGCCGGCTCTGCGCCAGTGGAGAAGGCCGCCGACGACCGTGAGGAGGAGCCCGAGGACGATTTGCCGACCGCGTCCAGCAGCATCTTCGCCGCCGCCACCGCGCCGTCGGTGCGGATCGTGCCGGCCACGGCGGCCGCCCGGTCACGGACCCCGGGGGCCAGCGCCGTCCTCAGCGCGGCCGCGAGGGACTCGGTGGTCGGCGTCGGGCCGTCGTGGGCCGCGCCGATGCCCAGGTCGGCCACCCGGCCCGCCCAGTACGGCTGGTCGGCCATCTGGGGCACCACCACCTGGGGCGCGCCGGCCCGGGCGGCCGTCGTCGTCGTTCCCGCACCGCCGTGGTGCACGACGGCGGCGACCCGGCCGAACAGGGCCTGCTGGTTGACCTCCCCGACGACGAAGCAGTCGTCCCGGTCGTCGGTCAGCGCCAGTCCGGCCCAGCCGCTCCCGAGGAGCACGCGGCGGCCCTGCGCGCGGACCGCCCCGACGACCGCCTCGGCGACGTCCTCCGCGTCGCGCACCGGCATGCTGCCGAAGCCCACGTACACCGGTGCATCACCGGCCTCCAGGAACGCCTCCAGCCCGGCCGGGAGCGGGCGTTCGTCCTCCCGGATCCACGCGCCGGTCTGCACCACGTCGAGCTCCGCCGGCTCAAGCCACGGGCCCAGGACCGCGTCCGCCGCCAGCCACGGCTGCCCCGTGAAGACGTGGTCGCGGACGTTCTCCAGCGGGGGCAGGCCGATCGACGCGCGGTGGGTGTTGACCGCGCCGCCGAACAGCTCGTCCATGTCCTGCGCGTTCAGCTCCCACAGCACCCGGTTGTCGGTCACGTCCGCCGGGAGCGGCTTCGTCCACGCGAGCGGCGGGTGGTGCGGCGACGGCAGGTAACTCGGGAAGTAGGAGACGAACCTGTAGGGGACGCCCAGCTTCTCGGCCACCGACCGCGCGGCGGCCGCGGCCGGGATCAGGCCCGTCGCCACCACCACGTCGACGCCCTCGGCCACCGAGGAGGCCGCGTCGTACGTCATGGCGACCATCCGGGCCGCACGCTCCGGCATGCTCGCCGGCGGCGCCGGCTTCGCCCCGGTCACCGCGCCCTTCGTCATCTCGCGCACCGACGGGCCGATCGGCGCCAGCGGGAGGCCGAACCCGGCCAGCAGCTCCGCGAAGTCCGGCGGCGCGCACACCTGCACCTCGGCGCCGAGCGCCTGCAACTGCACCGCGAGGCCGACCATCGGCTCGATGTCCCCGCGCGACCCGTACGCCACCAGCAAAACACGCATTCAGCAACTCCGAACTTCCTTGGTTTTCGGCCTCGGTCGGAGATTCTGCGGCATCGCCGGGGCCTTGCCGCAAGGCCCCCCGTGCGCTATATGTTGAGAGTGGAAAGGCGTGGGTGTGCCGCCTTCCGACTCATCGTCCGCTGCGAACGGACTCCCCTTCTTACGATGCGGCGACGCGCCGAACGTTTCCGTCGCGGCCGATTGTCTGCGATCAGCACGCCGCAGGGCCCCACCCCTCGCCATGACTGTTCTCCACCCACCGGTGCGCGTTCCCCGGGGCGGGAGGAGTGGGTCTGGCCCCACCCCTCCCGCGCGCCGTCCCGTGGCCGGCCGCCGCTGCGTCAGCCCTGGTTCCGCTGGCGGAGTTCGACCCGGTTGCCGTCGGGGTCGAGCGCCGTGATGCGGACGCCGTAGGGGTAGTGCACCGGCCCGGGCTCGACGAACCGGACGCCGCGCGCCTGGAGCACCTTGAACTCCGCCTCCAGGTCGTCGGATTCGATGAAGACCGAACCCACGACGACCGCCCCCTCGGCCTCGACCACCGGACCCTGTCCCGAGGCGCCGGACCACAGGATGATCTCGACCGGGTCGTCGCCCGCGGCGACCGTCAGGAAGCGGCCGTCGGGGCCCGGGTAGTCGATGCGCTTGTTCAGCCCGAGGCCCTCCGTGTAGAAGGCCAGGGCCCGGTCCTGGTCGGTCACGTAGACGGCCACGTACATCAGGTTCTTCAACATCCGCGTCTCCCTCGCTCATTGGCGCCTGGTCAAAGCACCGACGGACCGGAACGGGGAGATGTGACAGCGGACGGCCGGCGATTTCCGCCCGCGGCGGCCGTCAGGCCCGGAGGAGCCCCTCCGGGAGGTAGCCGGAGCGGACGCCGAGCGACCAGCCGCACGCCTGGACGGCGACGGCGGCCAGCGCGATCGCGCCGACCGGCAGCAGGCTCCGCGGCTCCGGGTCGGGGCCGGCCTCCTCGCGGTGCCGGCGGAGACGGTCGGCCAGGGCCTGGTCGAAGGCCGGCCGGTCGTCGTCGAGGAGGACGCGCAGCAGCCGCTGGTCGGGGGTGAGCACACCGGCGGCGTCCAGCCGGCGGGCGGCCTCCGCACGTGCCTCGGCGGCCGGCTTGACCAGGGGTTCGGACGCGATCCGCGACCGGGGCCAGGTGCCCGCCAGGTCGGGCAGGTACGCGCAGAGCGCGTCCATCTCGGCGAGGTCGGCCGCTTCGGAGACCGACTCCAGCCGCGAGTACGGCACCCCGTCGCGGATCGCGGGCGCGTAGTCCTCCGTGAGCAGCGGGCCGACCAGCCGCGCCGGCTCCCGGAGCAGGCCGGTGATCACGGCCATCGCGAACGCGTCCACCCAGGTCCGTGCGGTGGGCACCTCGTCCACGGCGTCCCCGAAGGCGAAGGTCTCGCTGGAGAGCCTCTGGTCGACGAGCGGGAGGATGACCTCGAAGTCGCCCTCGGGGAAGGCCCCGAGGCTCAGCACCCCGAGGCTGCACTCCGCCGCGGTCCGCAGGGCCAGCCGGGCGGGGGCACCGTCGAGCGCGGGGTCCTCCAGGGTGCACGCGGCGGCGTGGTCGAGGAGCTCGCCGCCCATCTCCCGCATCCGCTTCAGCGAGAGGCTGTCGTAGCGCAGCCCGTGCCAGCGGCCGAAGGCCCGGCCCCTGATGTCCTCCAGAGCCGCGGCGATGCGCTCCTCGCCCACCTGGTGACGCGTCACTTCCTGCACGTCCGCTCCCCTCCCGTGATCGTCAAAGCCGGTCACGACGCTAACAGGAGGCCTCAACGAGACGAACCGTCTCGTCTTGACGATCGCCCCCGAGCAGTCCATAGTGGAGCTCACGAGACGAACCGTCTCGTTCAATTAGTGGGCAGAGACCGAGAGGCCATCGCGATGACTCGAAACACCACCGACCGCGTCTGGTTCGTCACCGGCGCGTCCAGCGGCCTCGGCCTCGCCTTCACCCGCGCCGCGCTCGCCGCCGGCGACCGGGTCGTGGCCACCGCCCGCCGCACCGCCCTCCTCGACCCGACCCTCGCCGAACACCCCGGCCGGCTCGTCGTCCTCCCCCTCGACGTCACCGACCGCGAAGCCGTCGCGGCCACCGTCGACAAGGCCGCCGCCGCCTTCGGCCGCATCGACGTCGTCGTCAACAACGCCGGCATCATGACCAGCGGCACCGTCGAGGAGTTCACCGAGACCGACGCCCGCGCCCAGCTCGAAACCAACTTCTTCGGCGCCCTCTGGGTCACCCAGGCCGTCCTCCCCCACCTGCGGGCCCGGCAGAGCGGCCACATCATCCAGATCTCCAGCGTCGGCGGCATCATCGGCTTCGCCACCACCGGGCTCTACAGCGCCGGCAAGTGGGCACTGGAAGGCATGACCGAGGCGCTCGCCCAGGAGGTCGCGCCGTTCGGCATCAAGGTCACCATCGTCGAACCCGGCGGCTACGCCACCGACCTCTACACCACCATGCGCACCCAGCCCCGCCACGAGGCCTACGAGCCCCTGCACACCGCCCTCGCCGAGATGTGGGGCGACGCCGAGGACGCCGACCCGGCCAAGGCCGCCGACGCCGTCCTCGCCCTCGTCGACAGCGACCGGCCACCCCTGCGCCTCGTCCTCGGCAGCGCCATGTACGACGTCGCCCAGGACGCCGCCGACCGGCGCAAGGCGGACTGGGCCGAGTGGGAGGCCACCAGCCGCGCTGCGGGCTGATGACCACCCGCCCGGCACCGGCCTCCGAGCGGGAAGTCGGACCGGCCGACTTCCCACTCCGCGGCCGGACGGTCACCCGGTGGCGCCGTGGGCGATCCACCCGGCGTGCCGGCGCATTCGCTCCCGGTCACCGGGGAAGCAGCTCTCCCAGTCCTCGTCCAGGGGCGTCCAGGCCGCCGGTTGGCCCTCCTCCGCCACCAGGGGAACCGCCGCGTCCACGACCGCGACGTAGGACAGGCTCAGTGTGGCTGGGGCGCCGGGGTGATAGGAGCGAACGGCTGCCAGGGCCGGCCGGTGGAGCAACTCGGCGCGCAGACCGGCCTCTTCGAGGAGTTCGCGGCGGGCGGCGGTGCGGGGCGTCTCGCCCGGCTCGACCTGGCCACCCGGTGGGACCCAGCCGCGCCAACGGTGCCGCACCAGCAGGACGCGGCTGAGCTGCCGGTCGAAGACCCAGACCTCGGCACCGAGCGGGCCCGCCGGCTCCGGGCCGGCGGCTGCCAACCAGGCCTGGACGTCACCGAGTTCGACGGCAGCAAGGCGGGCGTCGGCGGCGGCCCACTCCATTTCTTCGCGTGTCACCGGCCGACCGTACCGGGCGGGTCCGACAGGACGCACCGAAGCAGTGGGCCGCGTTCAGTCGTTCTGGTTGTGGTCGGCCGCCGCGTTGAGGGAGGTGATCAGGACGCCGAGCCGGGTGTTCCAGTTCGCGGACGTCAGAGCGTCGATGGCGTGCTTCTTCGCCATGTCCCGGACGATCTTCTGGGCGTTCTTCAACTCCTGCACCGCGTCGTCCGGTTGGCCCTGGTTGAGGCGGGCGGAGGCGTCGTCGAGGGTGTGCAGCAGGTCGACCTGGCGGTCGCGCTCCTTGGTGATCTGGGCCTGGGCGACGGCCTGGCGCAGGGCGTTCAGCTGCGCGGCCGCGGCCTGGCCGCGCGGCGGGGTGGGGGTGGCCGACGGGCTCGGGAGCGCGGCCGGGGTGGTGGGTGCGGGGGTGGTCGCGGCGGGCGTGGACACCGGGGCGGCCGACGCGGTCTGCGAGGGCTTGGTGGCGGCGGGAGGGGCGGCGGCCGAGGTGCCCGGGTCGTCGAAGGCGGTGAGCGCGAGCATCGCGGCACCCGCGACCCCCACCAGGCCGAGCGCGCCGAAGACCAGCGGCTTGCGGCGGCTCTCCCGGGCGGGCGCGGGCAGCGGCTCGGCGTGGAACGGCGGCCGCGACGGGACGGGCGCCATCACCGAGGTGGCCGCCACCGGCTGCACCGGGACGGGCGGCAGGAGCTGGGTGGCCTGACCGGCCGAGGCGGTCGCGAGGAGCTCGCCGGTCGGGTCGCCGACCACCAGCCCGGGTATGCAGGAGAGCAGTTCGGACCGGGCCGCCGCCGCGTCGGCCGGCCGGTCGGCCGGGTTCTTGGCGAGCAGCCGCAGCACCGCGGCGTCCAGAGCCGCCGGCACGCCCGCCCGTCTCGCGGAGGGCGGCAGCGGCTGCTCGCTGACGTGCTTGAAC
This sequence comes from Kitasatospora sp. NPDC032757, assembly GCF_055579305.1. NCBI lineage: Bacteria > Bacillati > Actinomycetota > Actinomycetes > Kitasatosporales > Streptomycetaceae > Kitasatospora > Kitasatospora sp. NPDC032757. The sequence continues at coordinate 8,838 of NZ_JBVINN010000010.1, forward strand.
GCGATCGCCACCGGGGTCTCGGCGGTGAACGGGGTGGCGCCGGTGAGCATCTCGGTCAGCACGCAGCCGACCGCGTAGAGGTCGGTGCGTCCGTCCAGCTCGGACGCCGTGGCCTGCTCGGGCGAGAGGTAGGCCGCCGTACCCAGCACCGAAGCGGTCTGGGTGAGGTTGTGGGAGGAGCCGGCCCGGGCGATGCCGAAGTCGACGACCTTCACCCCGCCGTCGTCGGTGATCATGATGTTGCCGGGCTTGATGTCGCGGTGCACCAGGCCGGCGCCGTGCGCGACGGTCAGCGCCTCGCAGACGGCCGCCGCGATGCCGACCGCCCGCTCCACCGGCAGGCCGGGCTGCTGGGTGAGCACGGTGGCCAGCGAGCGGCCGTTCACCAGCTCCATGACGATGTACGGCGAGCCCTGGTCCACGCCGGAGTCGAAGACCATGACGATCCTCGGGTGCACCAGCATCGCGGCGTGCTGCGCCTCGCGGCTGAACCGCTCGGCGAAGCGCGGGTCGTCGGCGAGGCCCCCGTTGAGGACCTTGACGGCCACCTGGCGGCCCAGCACGTGGTCCACGCCCCGCCAGACGGTGGCCATGCCGCCGACGCCGAGTATCTCGACGAGTTCGTAACGCCCGTTAAGCGCCCGTCCGATCACTGGAACCGCTCCCCTCACGTGCCCTGCCCGGGGTCCCGGACCGCCTCGTGCACCTGTGCACGATAGCCCCCTGTCCCCACGGGCTCCGGCGGAGCATCGACCCCGGCGGAGACGGCCGGCACCCGCAGGCTGCCGTACCGCTGCATCCGCTGCCAGCGCAGCCGGGAGCCGGCCACCGCGGTGAAGACCGACTGGATCACCACCAGGTACATCAGCTGCCGGTAGACGAACTGCTGCAGGGGCAGGCTCCAGAGCGGGCCGAGACGCTCCTTGTCCAGCCGGAAGGCGTAGACGCCCATCAGCAGCTGGACCAGCAGGAACGCCAGCCAGAGGCCGACGATCCGCAGCGGGTCGAGGAAGGCCAGCCCGTACAGCGCGAAAACGTCCACCACCGGGGCGAGGAGCGGCAGCAGCACCTGGAACATCAGGAGGTAGCCGAGACCGCGCCGGCCCAGCTTGCCCGCCTGCCCGTGCTGCCGGATCGCGCCGCGGTGCTTCCACATCGCCTGCAGGGTGCCGTAGCACCAGCGGTAGCGCTGCCGCCAGAGCGCGCTCAGCGAGGCCGGCGCCTCCGTCCAGGCCTTGGCGCGCTCCTCGTACACGACCCGCCAGCCGTCCCGGCAGAGGGCCATGGTCAGGTCGGTGTCCTCGGCCAGCGTCTCGTCGCCGACACCGCCCGCCGCGAGCACCGCCGAGCGCCGGAAGGCGCCGACCGCGCCCGGAACGGTGGGCATGCACTCGGCGAGGTCGAAGAGCCGGCGGTCCAGGTTGAAGCCGACCACGTACTCGATGTGCTGCCAGCGGCCGAGCAGCCCGCCCCGGTTGACCACCTTGGCATTGCCGGAGACGGCACCCACCGACGGGTCGGCGAAGGGCTGCACCAGCATCCGGACGGCGTCCGGCTCGAAGACGGTGTCGCCGTCGACCATCACCAGCAGGTCGGCGCGGGCGGCGGCGATACCGGTGTTGAGCGCGGCCGGCTTGCCCGCGTTCTCCTGCCGGATCACCCGGACGTAGGGCAGGTCCAGCGACTCCACCAGGTCGGCGGTGCCGTCGGTCGAGCCGTCGTCGACCACGATGATCTCGACCGGGTGGTCGGAGGCGAGCAGTGAGCGGACGGCGGCCTCGATGCCGGCCGACTCGTTGTAGGCGGGCACGATCACGCTGACCGGCTCGGTGACCGGCGGGCCCCACGGCCGCCGGCGGCGCAGCTTCTTGTGCCGGCGGGCGGCGACCAGGACGGCGGCCGCGCGCAGCACGCTGACCGCGCCCGCCGCGTAGAGCAGCCAGCCCAGGACGGTCAGCGTCCAGTCGCCGGTCCGCAGCACCCAGATCAGGGCGAGGCCCTGCCAGTGCTCGGCCCCGGTGGCCGGGTGGACCGGGTCGGGCAGGCCGACCGACCCGCTGACGGTGGTGAAGCGGTAGCCGAGCCCCTTCATCTGGGGCAGCAGGCCGTCCAGCGCGGCGACGGTCTGCATGCGGTCGCCGCCCGCGTCGTGCATCAGCACGATCTGGCCCTGCCGGTTGCCGGGCTCGCCGATGACCGTGTTCACGATGGACGCGATGCCCGGGCGGCGCCAGTCCTCGCTGTCCCGGGTGGTGAGCACGGTGAGGTAGCCCTCGCGGCCGGCCTGCTGGACGGCGGACCAGGCCGGGTCGTCCAGGGCGTCGGCGGTGGACGCGTACGGCGGGCGCAGCAGTGAGCTGGTCACCCCGGCAGCACCGGCCAGGGTCAGCTGGGACTCCCGCAGCTCCAGCGAACGACGCCAGGCGGGCTGGGAACCGAGGTCGGTGTGGGTGAAGGTGTGCACGCCCAGCTGGTGGCCCTCGGCGACGATCCGGCGGACCAGGTCGGGGTGGGCGGCGGCCTGGGTGCCGACCACGAAGAAGGTGGCGTGCACGCCGTTGCGGCGCAGGGTGTCCAGGATCTCCGGGGTCCAGCGGGGGTCCGGGCCGTCGTCGAAGGTCAGCGCGACGGTGCCGGGCTTCGGCATGGCGGTGCGCGACTGCGGGCCGGCCGCGTCGATCACCGGGCCGCCGGTGCGGACCTGCTCGGGGACGGCCGCCGAGCCGGCCTGGCGGGCGGCCTGGTCGGGGCGGTGGTCGTAGAGGTGCTGGGTGTAGCCCTGGATCAGCAGGGTGGCGCCGAGGGTGAGCAGCAGCGCGGTCAGCAGCAGCCAGTGGGTGCGCAGCGGGCCCTGGCGGACGACACCCCGCCGGCCGCGGCGGGCCTGCGGGGCGGGGGCGGGACGGCCGGTTCTTCGACGGCGGGAGGTGCTCACGGGGGCGCTTTCGGGAGGGGCCCGGTCCGGGGACGCCGACGGCCGGGTGCGCGGAGCTTCACGAAGCTCCGCGCAGGCCACGGCGGGGGTCGGGCGTCCGCCGTCAGGGCGTCGGAGAGGGCTTGCCGGGCTTGCCGCCCGCGTTGCCGGAGTTGCCCGGCGCGTCGGTGGGGCGGCCGTGACCGGGGGTGGGGGTGGCTCCCCCCGCGCTGCTGCCCCCGTTCCCGTTGTTGCCGCCCGGCGTGGCGGACGCGGAGGCGGGCGGCGGCGTGGACGGTCCGGCCTCCGGGGCGGACGGCCGCGGGGTGGCTGCCACCGGGACAGCTGTGCGGTGGTCGACCGCCGTCGGCCGCACCGTCCCGGGCTGCACGCTGTCCGGCCCGGGCGTGCCGGTGATCGTCGGCACCGGGGACGGCGCCGGGTCGGCCGGTTCGGGCGCGGCGGCGCTCGGCCCGGGCGGCAGCGGCAGGAACGGCGCGCTGACGGTCGGGCCGCCGAGCACCGTGCTGGCCAGCAGCGCCAGGTAACCGGCGGCCGGGACGGCGAGCAGCAGGCCGAGCCTGCGGACCCGCCGCTGGCGGCGGCCGGAGGAGTCCACGAACACCGGGGCGACGGTGGTCTCGGCGGCCTCTTCGGAAGGAAAGGCGGCCGGGGAACCGGGCAGCGGATCCCCGGCCGCCGGCTCGTGGTCGTACAAGGTGACGGTCACGGTCGGGTCCAGGTCTGGTCTGGTGGTGCGGGGCGCGGCCCGCCCGACTGCGGGCGGGCGGGCCGCAGGGGTTGGTCCCGGCCGGGCCGGTGGCGCGTCCGGGGTGCGCCTGCCGGTCCGGCCGGGGCCGGCCGGGCGGACGGTTGGCACGGGGGAGCCGACCGGCCACCCGGAGTCTGCGGGTGGTGCTGGTACTGCGGGTAGTGCCGGGTGGAGCGGGTGGTCCGGTCCGGATGGGCGGCGAGCCCGGGGGGATTCGCTCGCCGCCCATCCGGAGTTCTTGGGGGGTTACCTCTTGGGTGAGGGGTCGGTGGAGCTGTCCGTGCGGTCCGGCTTGGGGCGGACGTCGGGGAGTGTCGGTACGGCGGGCAGTGCCGGGGTGCTCGTGCTGCCCTTGGTACCGGTACCGCCGCTCTTCCCGTCGCCGCCACCGGAGCCGCCGCCGTCGCTGCTGCTGCGGGGCTTCGGGGTGGTGCTCTGGCGGTCGTCGTCGCTCAAGCGCCGGAGCACCTCCCCGCAGTAGTCCTCCACCTTGTCCGGACCGCCGGCCGCCGCGACCAGCGCGCCGAACTGCGGGTCCGCGACCAGCAGGCGCGGGCGCTCGCCCTTGCCCGTCCGGTCGGCGAACCCGCGGCAGAGGGTGACCACCGCGGCCTGGGGCTGGCCGCCCCGGGTCTCCGCGGGGGACGACGCGCCCGGCGCCGAGGGCTTCCCCGGCCCGGCGGACGCGCCCGCGGACGGCGACCCACCGGTGGACGGACCGCCCAGGGCGGGGCCACCAGCGGACGGACCGCCTGTCGACGGGCCTGCGGAGGGGCGCCCCGCCGAGCTGCCCGGCGTGCCGGAGCCCGTCCCCGGAGCGGCAGACGTGCCGGTGACGGGCGGGACGACCCGCGACCGGTCCAGCCCGCCCGACCCGCCGCCGAGTGCGGACGGCAGGTTGCCCGTGCCGGCCGCGACCGCCACACCGCCGAGCGCCGTGGCTCCGAGCACGACGGCAACGGCCTTCGTGCTGAAGGCCCTGGCCAGCGCGGCGGTTGCCATCGATCGTCTCCGGACGGGTGCGGGTGCGGCGGGTACGGCAGGTACAGGCGCGAGACGGGCCTCCCGGAACGCGGCCAGGGCGGCCTCCTCCCCGGCCAGTTCGCCCGCCGCCGCGGGGGCGGCCGCGGCGGCCAGCACGTGGGCGACCCCCGTGCCGGCGTCCGGTCCGGTGAGCGAGGCGTCCTGCCCGGCCGACGGTCCGCCTACGGCGCCGCCGAGCAGCTGCTCGGCCGTGTCGCGGTCGATCCGACGGGATCGGTTGGTGCTCATCTCATGTCCTTCAGCGTCGCGGCCCGGCGTTCTGTCACACCCTGCGGAGGAATTTTTTTCTCGTCCTTTCCGACCTGCCCCGCCACCGGTCGGGTCGGCTGCCCGGACGACCCGGCCGGCGGCTGCTGCGCCGGAATCCCCACGCCCGCCGCGACGGACTGCTCCAGTACCTTGGCCAGCCGGCGCAGCCCCCGGTGCGCGGCCATCCGCACGCTGCCGGACCTCTTGCCGAGCACCCGCGCGGCGCTCTCCGCGTCCAGCTCCATCACCACCCGCAGCAGTACCGCCTCGGCCTGGTCGCGGGGCAGCCGGGAGATCAGCGCCAGCGCGTCCGCCGTGCCGACGGAGGCCAGCGCCGCGCCGGCCGTGTCGTCCCCGCCGGCCAGCTCGGAGAGGTACTCGAACGGCAGGTCGGCGACCGGTCTGCGGCGCCGGGCGCGCAGGTGGTCCAGCGCGCGGTTGCGGGCGATGGTGGCGGCCCAGCCGCGGAAGCCGTCCCCGTCGCCGGAGAAGGCCCGCAGGTCGCGGGCGATCTGCAGCCAGGTCTCGGAGGCGATGTCCTCGGCGTCCTGGGCGTCCTCGGGGCGGCCGCCGACCAGCACCCGCAGATAGCGCAGCAGGCCCGGCTGCACGCTGCGGAACAGCAGCCGGAACGCCTCCTCATCGCCGTCCTGCGCGGCTCTCACCGCCGCCGACAGGTCGGCGGGAGCGGTCCCCGGGGACGGGGCGGACGGGGGGCCGGGCGGGGGGCCCGACGTCGGCACCGGTCCGGACCGGCCGACGGCGCTGTCGGTGCCCGCTCCGGGGCGATCTGCACTCTGCACCCGCCACATCATGCGCCATCCGGGCGACCGGCTCCGATTCGGCCGGGCGGCTGCGGCACCCCGTGACCGGGCCGTTCCAGGCCGTCACCGCGCCGGGCCGCCGGCCGTTCCGGACCAAGGGCGGCACCGCGCCGGGCCCAAGGTCCCGCAGGTCACCGGCCTTCGCCCGCAGCCCGGCCGGTCCCCTCCTGCCAACGTTGCAGGTGGGCGAAGCAGTCCGGACCCACCCCGCCGGACCGACCCGCCCCACCGCCCTCGCCGGACCGTGCGACCCCGCCGCCGACGGGGGCCGGTCCGTGCCCGGCCCCGTGCACGGACCCATGCCCAGGCCGGCCCGGCACGGCCGCGCACGTCCCGTGCCGCGGCCGCCACCGCGACCGCCGTCGGCCCCCGAGGCGCGGCCGCGCCCTGCTGCCACCGCCACCTCCCGACCCGAAGGGGTGCCCACCGGCACGCCGGGTCACGAGCCCGCCAGGGACCGAGACCGCGACGACGACCGCCCAGGAGCTCTGCGCGAGAGGCCTGCGCGACCACCTCGCGCCAGGTCGGGGCGTACAGCACCCGTTTGCCCTCCGGGATGCCGAGCCGGCCGACAGGCAGCTCGTCCTGACCGGCGCCCGGACCCGGGCGGACGCGGTCGCGCGGACGGTCCTGAAGGGCGTCGCGCACGGCTTCCCCTCCGTGCGGGACGAGCGCTTCCACGCGGTGCACTGCGGGGACACGCGCGGCCGCGAGCTCTGGGCCTTCGACCCCGATGACGGGTGAACGCGCAGGCCGGCGGCGCTGTCATGACGCGGACCGTGACAACCGTCATGCGGATCCCGCAACGGACGACACTGCTCTGACGGAGGGTCGGCCCGGAAAACTGGAGGCACGACGCGGGCACCGCCCGCAGGCCGACCAGCCAGTCCGGGGAGGAACCCACCATGAGCCAGACCCTCAGCGCACCCGCCGCCACCACTGCCACCACCGCCGCCAGCACCGCCGCCACCGCCCCGGCCGCCCCGGCCGCCACCCGGGAGACCGCCAAGGCGCCGAACCCGGTCGCCGCCGGCCTCCGCCCGCTCGCCCTGGACGTCGCCGCCCCGCTGGCCGGCTACTACCTGCTGCACTCCGCGTTCGGCATGAGCGAGTTCGCCGCCCTCGCCTGGAGCGGCGCCGTCCCGGCCGCCCGGACCGTCGTCGGCCTGGTCCGCGAGCGGAAGCTCAACCTGTGGGCGTCGATGATGCTCGGCGTCAACCTCGTGGGCCTGGCGCTCACCACCGTCACCGGCGACGCCCGGCTGATGCTCGCCAAGGACGGCGCGCTCAGCGGCAGCCTCGCGCTGGCGATCCTCTTCTCCGCGCTGATCGGCCGGCCGCTGATGTCGCCGATGCTGATGCCCTTCCTGACCAAGGGCGACCGGGCCCGCTCCGCCGCGTGGCAGCGGCTGGCCGACGGCCGGGCGGCCGGCTCCCGCACGTTCCGCCGCTACGAGCGCCTCTTCTCGGGGATCTGGGGCGCCGCCCTGCTGACCGAGTGCGTGGCCCGTGTGGTCGGCGCCTTCACCCTGCCGGTGTCGACCATGGCCTGGCTCTCCACCGTCCTCCTGATCGGCGCGATCGTCGCCGGCTCGGTGCTCGGCCGGACCGCCGCCGACCCGATGGAGAAGCTGGTCCGCACCGAGGCCGCCGAGCCGACCGCCTGCTGACCCGACCATCCATGAGGAATGCTTTCCCGGAATGCTGCTGACGCCGGGTCGCACAATTCAGGAACCATCCGACCATCCCGATAGTCCTCATATAACGAGGGGGTAACGGACCCCCGCGAGAAACGGGGATCCTGATGAGCCGGACGCACACGCTGACCACCACCGAGGACCGCACGCTGGTCTGGGACGGCTGCCTCAACGTCCGCGACCTCGGCGGCCTCCGCACCACCGACGGCACCCGGACCGCCCACCGCGCGATCGTCCGGGCCGACAACCTGGACCGCCTCACCGCCGAAGGCTGGGACGCCCTCCTCGACCACGGCATGCGCACCGTCGTCGACCTGCGCAACATCGAGGAGTACAAGCCGCTCCTCCCCCTCCCCGACGGCGTCGAGCTGATCCGCGTCCCCCTGGACGAACTGGCCGGCTCCGCCTGGTGGGAGACGTACGGGAGGCTGGACGGCACCCCGCTCGCGCTCCGCCCCTACCTGGACCACTGCGCGCACGCCGCCGCCGAACTGGTCACCACCATCGCCGGCGCCCGCCCCGGCGGGCTGGTCGTGCACTGCGGCGCCGGCCGCGACCGCACCGGCCTCGCCGCCCTGCTGCTGCTCGCGCTCGCGGGCGTCGAGCCCTCCGAGATCGTCGCCGACTACCTGCTCAGCGCGCCCAACGTCCGCCCGCTGTACGGAATGCTCGGCCTGCCGGACCAGCACCTCCGGATCGACGCGGTGCTCGCCGAGGCCGGCACCACCGCCGAGGCCGCCCTGCACGCCACCCTCGACGGTTTCGACCCGGCCGGGTACCTGCTCGCCGCCGGCGTCGACCCGGCCGACCTCGCCGCCGTCCGCGCCCGGCTGCTGCCCTCGTAGCCCGCCACCGGAGCCGACGGCCGAGGCCGGTCACCCGAGCCTCCGACGGGCCGGGATCCGGCCCCGCGGACGGGAACCGGCCCGACCGACAGACCCCCGCCCGACCATCGGACCCCGGCCCGGCAGGCCGGATCCGCTCTGGCAGACTCCGGGCGTGATCTTCCGTACCGCCACCCGCCGGGACCTGCCCGCCGTCATCGCCCTGCTCGCCGACGAGGAGCGGGTGATCGACCCCGCCACCGTGCAGGTCGACGAGGCCTACGCCCGCGCCTTCGCCGCCGTGGAGGAGGACGCCCGCAACGAGCTGATGATCCTGGACGAGGGCGACGGCACGGTGCTCGGCTGCCTCCAGCTCACCTACATCCCCGGGCTCGGCCGGCACGGCGAGGAGCGCGCACTGGTCGAGGCCGTCCGGGTGCGCGCCGACCGCCGGGGCGCCGGCCTCGGGCGCGAGCTGCTGACCCGGGCCGTCGGGCGGGCCCGCGACCGCGGCTGCACGCTGGTCCAGCTGACCAGCAACAAGCGCCGCACCGAGGCACACCGCTTCTACGCCTCGCTCGGCTTCGAGCGCAGCCACGACGGGTTCAAGCTGGCCCTCTGACCCGCGGGTCGACCGACCGCCGGAAACGCGCCGGCCGCCGGGCGGCACGCCTCGGAACACAACTCCAAACATCGTCAACCGATAGTTGACGCACCTTGGGTCGACAACCTACGGTTGACGCATGGAGAACCCCATCGTCCCCCAGACCACTCCGCTGCGCCTCGACGACCTGATCGACGCGATCAAGAAGGTCCACAGCGACGCGCTCGACCAGCTCTCCGACGCGGTCATCGCCGCCGACCACCTCGGCGACCTGGCCGACCACCTGATCGGCCACTTCGTCGACCAGGCCCGCCGTTCCGGCGCCTCCTGGACCGACATCGGCCGCAGCATGGGCGTCACCAAGCAGGCCGCCCAGAAGCGCTTCGTCCCCAAGGACCCGGGCACGCCCTCCGACCTCGACCCCAGCCAGGGCTTCAGCCGGTTCACCCCCCGGGCCCGGCACGTGGTGATGGAGTCGCAGGAGGAGGCCCGCCGGGCCGGCAACACCGAGATCGGCACCGGGCACCTCGTGCTCGGCCTGCTCGCCGAGCCGGAGGGCCTGGCCGTCCGGGCGCTGGCCGCCCAGGGCTTCACCCCGGACGCCGTCCGGGCGGCGGTCACCGCGACCCTTCCGGCCGCCTCCGGCGAGGCGCCCGGGCTGATCCCCTACGACGCCGAGGGCAAGAAGGTGCTGGAGCTGACCTTCCGCGAGGCGCTCAAGCTGGGGCACAACTACGTCGGCACCGAGCACATCCTGCTGGCACTGCTGGAGCAGGAGAACGGTGCGGGCCCGCTCGCCGACCTCGGCGTGGACAAGGCCGAGGCGGAGACCTTCACCTCGGAGGCCGTCGCGGCGTACATCGCGGCGCGCGCCACCGAGCAGGGCTGACCGACCCACCCGGGCCCCCGGCGCGACCGGGGGCCTCGGGCCCGTCGTCAGAAGCCGGACACGTGGGTGGTGATGATCCGCACCCGCCCGTCGGCGGCCGCCTCCATCGCCGCCCGCAGCCGCAGGGACCGTGCCGGGCCGAGCAGTTCGAGTGCCTCCTCGTCGCCGGCCCAGCGGTAGTCGTCCAGTTCACCCGCCGGGACGGTCACGGGGGTGCCGTCCGGGACGGTGCCGAAGTCGAAGAGGAAATGCTCGGCCGGGTGGTCGAGTTCGGCGGAGGGATGGGTCCAGGAGATCGCCAGCAGGTCACCGGCCGGCCGCACCAGCCCGGTCTCCTCGGTCAGCTCCCGCGCGGCGCACTCGGCCGGCCCCTCGCCGAGGTCGATGGTGCCGCCCGGGAACTGCCAGTGCTCCCGGTAGCCGGCCTTCACGATCAGAATCCGCCCCGACGCGTCCCGCAGCACGCACCCGGCTGCCGCGTAGACCCGCGGCAGGGACGCCAGCCACTCTTCCTTGGACTTCAACGGCTCGGCCGTCACGGCGGTCCTCCTCCGGGGCAGGGGCAACTGCCGCCCACTGTGCCACGCATCGCTCCCACCGGAAATTCCTGCGGGAATCTCCCGGCGGGCCGATGAGCCACGCCCGCCGGCGCGGTCCAAGCTCCGTGAACACCAACCGGAAGACCCCGTCCGACCCACTGCTGACCTGCGACGTCGGCGCCCTCACCACCCCCGACCTGGCCGTCGTCGACGCGCTCGCCCGGCTCCGGCTCGCGGCCGCCCGGCACGGCGTGCGGGTGGTACTGACGAACGCGAGCGGCCCCCTGCGGGAGCTGCTCGCCTTCACCGGCCTGACCGGCGTGCTGCCGGTCGAGCCCGGACTACCCGTCCAACCGGGACTGCCCGCACAGCCCGGACCGCGTGGGCTGCCGGTCGAGCCCGGACTACCCGTCCAGCCGGGGCGGGAGGCCGAAGAGCGGGAAGAGCACGTCGGTGTCGAGGAAGTTGGTGAGCCCGGTGATCCGGCCCTCTGACACCTCCAGCACGATCAGCGCCCACGGCTCGTGGCCGCCCTCCGGGCTCGGCCGGTACTGCCCGAAGGCCGGGCTGCCGTTGGCCTCCACCGGGACCAGCCGCGAGCCCCGGCACCCGTGGCCCGGGCCGAGCATCCACTCGCGGATATCGGCGTGCCCGGTCAGCCACAGCTCGTACGGCGGCATGTTGAGCGTGACGTCCTCGTGCAGCAGCGCCGCCAGCCCGTCCATGTCGTACGCCTCGAAGGCCGAGACGTAGCGGGAGAGCAGCGCCCGGTGGTCCTCGTCCAGCACGGGCGCCGGCCGGGCCGCCGAGGCGTCCGCGGCGAGCACCGAGCGCGCCCGCTGGAGCGCGCTGTTGACGGACGCCACGGTGACGCCGAGCAGTTCGGCGACCTCGGCGGCCCTCCAGCCGAGCACCTCGCGCAGGATCAGCACCGCCCGCTGCCGCGGCGCCAGCCGCTGGAGCGCGGCGACGAACGCCAGCCGCACCGACTCGCGCTGGGCGGCCACCTCGGCAGGGTCCCCCGTCTCGGGCAGGACCCGGCCGTCCGGCGCCGGGCCGATCCAGGTCACCTCGGGCAACTGGTTCCCGGTCGCGGTGGCCACGGTGGACGGGCCGGCCAGGTCCATCGGACGGGCCCGGCCGTTGCGGCCGTTCAGCGCGTCCAGGCAGACGTTGGTGGCGATCCGGTACAGCCAGGAGCGCAGCGCCGCCCGGCCCTCGAAGCCCCGGTGGCCGCGCCAGGCGCGGATCATCGTCTCCTGCACCGCGTCCTCGGCCTCGAAGACCGAGCCGAGCATGCGGTAGCAGTAGCCGGTCAGCTCCGTCCGGTGGCGCTCCAGCTGGAACTCGACCGGCTCCTCCGTCATCAGCTCGGCCATCGCGTGCCCCCCGTGTCCGCCACACCGCCAGTGATCGGCACGAACGTACCGCAGCCCACCGACAACGGCCCTACTCCGGCTGGTCCCCGTACTTCTGGCCGGAGCCGAAGGAGGTCGTCACGATCTCCCACATCTTCGGGAACTCGGCGCCGGAGATGCCGGTCGGGTTGATCGAGTAGACCACCTTGCGGCTGAGGTCCTTGGTGGCGAAGACGCCGCTGGTGTAGCCGGGGCGGGAGCCGGTCTTGCCCCAGACCACGACGCCGTTGGGCAGGGTGGCGCTCATCAGGCCCTTGGAGAAGCAGGCGTGACCGGCGGTCGGGCCGATCTCGCAGTTCTTGTTGCGGTGGTTGGGCACGTCCGGGACGTCGAACAGCTCGGCCTGCTGGGCGGGCGGCAGCAGCCGGCCACGGAGCAGCGCCGTCATGAACCGGTCCAGGTCGGCGGCGGAGGAGATCATGCCGCCCTCCGCCCACGGCCAAGGGCTCTGCTCGGTGACGTCCACCAGCTGCCGGGGGCCCTGCGGGCCGCCGACGTCCACGGACACCCGTGCGTGCGGACCGGTCAGGGTGAGGTCGTCGCGGTCCGGGACGACGGTGTCGCGCAGGCCCAGCGGGCGGGCGATCCGGGTCTGCACCTCCCGGGCGAAGGTGTGGCCGGTGACATTCTCGACGACCATCCCGGCGACGAAGGTGTTGATGCCGTTGTACTGCTGCGCGGTGCCCGGCGCGAAGCCCATCGGCTGCCGGACGGCGTCCGCGACCACCTGGGCGGGCGTCCAGGAGTCGGCCTTGTGGGCGGCAAACCAGCTCTCGGTGCCGTCCCCGGAGGTGAGGCCGCCACCGCCCGGCAGACCGCTGGTGTGGTCGAGCAACTGGCCGACGGTGACCGGCGGGTAGGACGCCGGGAGGAGCCCGGGCAGGTACTGCTGAACGGTGCCGTCCAGGTCGAGCTTCCGCTCGGCGGCGAGCTGGAGCACCACGGTGGCGGTGAAGACCTTGGAGATGCTGCCGATCCGGAACCGGGCGTCCGCCGGGACGTCGCCCGCCGTGCCGGCCCACCGGCCGCCCCTGCCGTCGACCCGGACCAGCGCGCCGGTGATGCCGTCGTCCGGCAGGCCGGCGAGCGTCTTCGCCAGCGCCTCGCGGTCGGGCGGACCGGCCAGGCGGACGGCGGCGTCGGCCGAACTCGCGCTGCCCGGCGCCCGGTCGGCGGCCAGGGCCGGCGTCGCGGCGCCGGCCGCGACGGCCGCCAGCAGGGCACCCGAGACGGCGAGGGCGGTCCAACGGCGGTTGCGCTGAGCGGTGTTCATCGGTCTGGTCTCCAACTGTGGCTCGTCCGGCGGCTCGTGCTCTGTCCGGGAACGAGTCTGTTGGAGTGCGGCGCGGCGGCCATCCGGGACGGCCCCCCAGACGCCCCGGAGCCGACCCCGAGTGATCCCGGGGCCGGCGCCCGGGCAGCCGTCGGGGGGGGGGGCCCGTGCTCGGCCCCCGCCCCCGACGGCTGCGTCCCGCCCGGTGCGCGGAGTGGTCCAGCGCGCGCGGTGGTTGTCCGCGCGGGGTGCTTCGGCACGCACGATGGCCCGGTGTGCAGTCGTTCACTGCGGGCGGTGGCTCACCGCGCGCGGTGGTCCAGTGCGTGCGGTGGTCCAGCGCGCACGGTGAATCAGGCGTGCGGTGGTTCAGTGCGCGGAGTGCTTCTCCGCACCGCGGTGGCGGTGGCCCTTCAGTTCGGAGTGCATCGCCGGGGCGGAGTGCATCGCCGCCACCTCGGCGTCACGGCCGCCGTGCCGGAAGGCGGAGCCGGCCCCGGCGCTGGCCGCGGGTGGCGCGTTGGTGCGCAGCCGTGGTGGCAGCGACTTGGGGCTCATCGCCATGCCCCGGCGCTCCAGCAGCTCCTGGGTGCCCCGGCGGAGCTTGTGGGTGCTGCTCGGCATCGACTTGGTCATCGTCGGCCTCCCTTCGGCGGCCACCGGCCGAACGAGCGTCGGCCGGGAGGACCGCACGGGCGTTATGTCCGGATTTTAGCCGCCCTACACCTCGGCCGCCCTGCCACCTCGCCCGTTCCGGAACCTCCGGGGTACGCCCCAGGACGCCCTCAGCCCATGACCTCGTGGACGAAGCACCAGCGCCAGTCCTCCCCCGGCTCGTACGAGCGGATCACCGGGTGGGAGCTGTTGTGGAAGTGCGCGGTGGCGTGCCGCTGCGGCGAGAAGTCGCAGCAGCCGATGTGGCCGCAGTCCAGGCAGACCCGCAGGTGGACCCAGTCCCGGCGCCCCTGGGCCAGGCAGTCGGCGCAGCCGTCCGCCGGCGGGAGGGGTTCGATGTCCCGGGGTGCCGCGGTGAGGTCTTCGCAGGCGCTCATGCACGCAGGGTAGTGACGGCCGCCCCGGCCCACCGCCCAAGACACGCCCCGCAGGTCGGACACGCCCCCGGGTCAGTCCGCGGCGGCCGGGGCGTCCTGCGCCGGGGCTCCCCCGGCCGGGGCGTCCTGCGCCGTCCAGCTCCCCAGCAGGGCCAGCTTCTGCGCGGTCGGAGAGCCGGGCGGAGCGGTGTAGACGACGAGCAGCTGGTCGGGGGAGCCGTTGACGGCCAGCGTCTCGTAGCCGAAGTCGAGTTCACCGACCAGCCGATGGCGGATCAGCTTGACGCCGTGGGTCTTCTGCTTCACCTGGTGGTCCGCCCACAGCCGCCGGAAGTCCTCGCTGCGCACCGACAGTTCGCCCACCAGCGCGGCCAGCCGGGCGTCCTGCGGGTACCGGCCGGCGTCCAGCCGCAGGTAGGCGACGGTCTCGGCCGCCACCGCCTCCCACTGCGGGTAGAACTCCCGGGCGGCCGGGTCGAGGAAGGTGTGGCGGGCCGCGTTGGCCTCGCCGGACGAGCGTGCGGAGAAACCGTTCACGGCGTCGCCGAGGTCGTTCCAGGCCAGCACGTCCATGCGGCGGCCGAGCACGAAGGCCGGTACCCCGGGCATCAGGTCCAGCAGCAGCCGGGTGCCCTCCCGCACCTGCCGACGGCCCCGCGGCGCGGCGGCCGGCCGGGCCGGACGGGCCAGCGACCGCAGGTACGCGGCCTCCACCTCGTCCAGCCCCAGCACCCGCGCCACCGCGTCCAGCACGGCGTCCGAGGCGCTGCCGCCGCGGCCCTGCTCCAGCCGGACGTAGTAGTCGACGCTGACCCCGGCGAGTTGGGCCACCTCCTCGCGGCGCAGCCCCTGCACCCGGCGGCGGCCGTGCGAGGGCAGACCCACCTCCTCGGGCCGGATCCGGGCACGGCGCGAGCGGAGGAAGTCCCCGACGGTGTTCTCCATGCCCGGCAGCGTAGACCGGGAGGGCCGCCGTGAGGGTGGTACTGGCTTTCCCAGGTTGCGCTGTCCCAGGAAGGGCTTTCCCGGGTGCGGCGCAGCCCTGGGTGACCGGCCGCGGTGCGCGCAGAGTTGCTCCCGTCAGCCCCGACGGAACCACTCAGGAGCACCCGATGAGCTACCCCGCCCTCGCCACCCGCACCGCCGTCGTCACCGGAGCCGCCAGCGGCATGGGCGAGGCCACCGCCCGCCTGCTCGCCACCGGCGGCGCCCGGGTCGCGCTGCTGGCCCGCCGCACCGAGCGGCTGGACGCGCTGGCCGCCGAGATCACCGCCGCCGGCGGCCGGGCGATCGCCGTCACCACCGACATCACCGACCAGGCCTCGGTGGACGCCGCCGCCAAGGCCGTGCACGACGCGTACGGCCCGGTCGACCTGGTGGTCAACAACGCCGGCGTGATGCTGCCCAACCCCCTCGCCGACGGCCGGATCGACGAGTGGACCCGCATGATCGACACCAACCTCACCGGCGCGCTGCGGATCGTCCGCGCCTTCACGGCCGACCTCACCGCGGCCGCCGCCGAGGGCCGGACCGCCGACCTGGTCAACGTCTCCTCGATCGCCTCCCACGTCGTCTTCCCCGACTACGCCGTCTACGGCGCCACCAAGGCCGCACTCACCCAGCTCTCCGCCGCGCTCCGCAGCGAGCTGGGCCCGCGCGACGTCCGGGTCAGCGCGATCGAGCCCGGGCTGACCGACACCGAGCTGGGCGGGCACATCGACAACCCGGTGCTGCGCGAGCAGCTCGGCGGGATGTTCGCCGCGATCCCCGCGCTGACCTCCGACGACATCGCCGACCTGATCGGCTACACCGTCACCCGCCCCCGGCACGTCAACCTGCGCCACCTGGTCGCCCTGCCGACCCGGCAGGCCTGACGAGGGCCGTCCGCCCGGTTCCCCGGCGGGCCCGGACGGCGCCGTGGGAGCATGCCAACCGTGGCGGTTGTAACGGGGGGAACGGACAGCGACACCGGCGGTGCCCGGGCGGGCGGCATACCGGGGCAGGCAGGCCCCGGCGCTCCGCCGGACATACCGGACACCCATCCCCCCGCGGATGCCTCCGGCCCGGACACCCGCGCCCCCGGCATCTCCCACCCCGGGGGCACCGGCCCGGCGGGCACCGGATCGTCCGGCACCGGCCCGGCGGGCACCGGCCGGATCCGCCAGCCGGTCGCGCTGATCCGGCTCCTCGTCGGCCTCACCGCCTTCGCCCTCACCCTGCTGCTCTCCGAGTACGCCCGCGCCACGACCAGCGGCATCGCCTCCGACGTCGCCCAGGCCGTCCTGCTGGTGCCGGTCCCGCTCCCCGCGATCGCCGGAGGGCTCTCCACCGCCGCCCTGCTGCTCGTCCCGGCGTACTCGGCGGTCCGCCGGCTCCTGATCCCGGCGACCGACCGCAGGCGCACCCTCCAGCACCTCTGCGACGGACTGCTCGCCGCCGTCCTCGCCTACGGGATCTCGCTGGCCCTGGACCTGTTGATCGACGGCGCCGCCCCGCGCTCACTGCTGACCGCCCTCACCCTGCCGCTGCCCGTCGACGGCCTCGCCCACTCCGGGCCCGTCTACAGCTACGCGGCCCACACCGAACCGGTCTACGGCTACCTCGCCCCGGTCCTCGCCTTCCTCACCGCTTCCGGAGCCCGCGAACTCAGGGGCCCCCGGGTCCTCCTCGCCGTCTCCGGCCTCGCCGGACTGGCCGCCGGGTACGCCACCCCGACCGCGGTGCTGCTCGGCCTGCTGATCGGCTGGACCACCGCCCACGGCACCCGCTACGCCGTCGGCACCCCCGACCCCCGGCCCCGGCCCGCCGAGCTCCTGCGCAGCCTGCGCGGGGCGGGGCTGCGCCCGGTCAGCGCCGGCCCGGCCGGCCCCGACCGCTACCTGGTCCGCCAGGAGGCCGGCCGCCCCGACCTCGACGTCCAGCTGCTCGACCGCCAGGCCGTCACCGCCGCCCTGGTCCAGCGCGTCTGGCGCCGGCTGCGGCTGCGCACCGCCCCGCACCCGCGGGCCCTGCGCTCGCTGCGCACCGGGCTGGAGCACGAGGCCCTGGTCTCGTACGCGGCCGTCGCCGCCGGCGTCCGGACCCGCCGGATCGCCGTCACCGTCGAACTCGGCCGCGACACCGCCCTGGTCGCCTACGAGTACCTGCCCGGCCGCACCCTGGACCGGCTCGCCGACGACGAACTGACCGACGCGCTGCTCACCGACGCCTGGACCCAGCTCTCGCTGCTCCAGCGCCGCGAGATCTCGCACCGCGCACTCGTCCCCTCCTCACTGCTGGTGGACGAGACCGGCGCGGTGCACCTGGTCGACCTCGCGGACGGTGACATCGCGGCGAGCGAACTCGTCCTGCAGTGCGACATCGCCCAGCTGCTCACCACCCTCGCCCTGCGCACCGGCGCCGAGCGGGCCGTGCGCAGCGCGGTGGCCGTCCTCGGCCCGGACGCCGTCGGCGCGGCCCTGCCGCTGCTCCAGCCCATCGCGCTCGCCCGCACCACCCGCAGCGCCCTCAAACGCGACGCGGCCGCCCGGCGCGCCACCGCCGGCCCGGCCGGTCCCGGGGCCGCGGCGACCCGGCCCGCCGCTCCCCCGCCACCGCCCGTCGAGCTGCTGGACGCCATCCGCGCCGAGGTCCTCCGGACCCGGCCGCAGGCGCCGGCGCGGGCGGTCAAGCTGGAGCGGTTGCGCCCCCGCACCCTGCTGGCCGTGTGCGGCGGCGTGGCAGCCGGGTGGCTGCTGCTGCCCCAGCTGTTCGCGAGCGAGCAGAACCCCGTGGCCACCATCGCCGACGCCGACCCGCTCTGGCTGGTGCTCGCCCTGCTGGCCGCGACGGCCAGCCACTTCACGGCGGCGATGGGCTTCGTCGGCTTCGTCCCCGAGCGGCTCGACTTCCGCCACGCCGTCCTCGCCCAGGTCGCCGGCGCCTTCGTGAAGCTGGTCTCGCCCGGCGGCGTCGGCGGGGTGGCCCTGAACACCCGGTTCCTCCAGCGGGCCGGCCTCCCGACCGCCCAGGCGCTGTCCAGCGTGGGCGTGGGCCAGCTCTTCGGCCTGGTGCTGCACCTGTTGCAGCTGGGTGCCTTCGTCTACCTGCTGGGCATGGAGCCCGGCGGCTCCGAGCTGGACGCGCTGCCGGCCGTGGTCAGCGGCCTGGCCGGCGCAGTGGTGCTGCTGGCCGGGGTCTCCGCCGTGCCGGCGGCCCGGCGGTGGCTGACCGCCCGGCTGCGGCCGCTGACCTCCGAGGTGCTGCCCCGGCTGCTGGAGCTGCTGCGCAGCCCCCGGCGGCTGGCCGTGGGCATCGCCGGGCAGCTGCTGGTCTCGCTCTGCCTGGTGGCGTGCCTGTACTGCTGCGCCCGGGCGGTCGGCCGGGAGCCGGCCTTCGCCTCGGTGGCGGTGGTCTTCCTGATCGGCAACGCGGTCGGCAACGCGGCGCCGACCCCGGGCGGGGCCGGCGCCGTGGACAGCGCACTGGTGACGCTGATGGAGCACACCGCGTCGATGGAGGAGGGCGGCGCACTGGCCGCGGTCGCGCTCTTCCGCCTGCTGACCCTCGTCCTGCCGGTGCTGCCGGGCTGGGCGGCGTTCGCCTGGCTCCAGCGGCGCGGCGCACTCTAGGCGCCCGCCCCCGGCACGCACTCACCCCCGGTTCGTGCCCACCCCCGGCACGTCCCTACTCCCGGTACTCGTCCTCGTCGAGCTGGACGATCCGGCTCTGTTCCGCGACGTCGGCGACCTCGGTGGCCGGGTCGGCGCCGAGGGCGCGGCGCTCGGCCAGCTCGTCGTACTCGTCGCCCTCCTCGGCCTCGTCGTCCGGCTCCACCACCTCGGCGACCTCGTCCAGGTAGTCCTCGTGATTCTGCGGCATGGCATCCGTCCTCGCTGCTGGGAGGCTCCCACGGGCCCGCCCCGGGTACTCGAAGTATCCGTCCGCGGCCGCCCGGGCGCGATGCGCCACCCGCCGCCCGGCGTGTTGCCGGGTCCCCCGCGACGGCACGGACGGCGCGGGCTGCCCGGACGGCACGGACCACACGGACCACACGGACCACACGGACCACACGGACCGCACGGACCGCACGGACGACACGGTCCCGGCAGCACGGCCCCTTCTCCCGCGCTGCCGGGGCCCGGGCCGCCGGGGGTACGATCAGTCGCGTACCAGCAGGGCTTACCCACACCCACCCGGTGGCCCCGAAGCCTTACGAACGACGGGGAAATCATGTCCGGCTCGCACTACTTCACCGGTGCACCCGAGGTCGCCAGCGAGCGCCGTCCGATCACGGTCACCCTGCCGGACCTCACCCTGGAACTGACCACCGACGCCGGGGTGTTCTCCCGCAACCGGCTGGATCCGGGCACCCGGGTCCTGCTGGAGCACGCCCCGCCGCCGCGGGTCCGCGGCCCGATCCTGGACGTCGGCTGCGGCTACGGCCCGATCACCCTGACCTGGGCGAGCCGGCGCAAGCGGCTGCCGGTCTGGGGCGTGGACGTGAACACCCGCGCGCTGGAGCTGGTCCGGCTGAACGCGGAGTCGCTCGGGCTGGGCAATGTGCAGGCGTCGCTGCCGGAGGACGTCCCCGAGGACCTGCGGTTCGCGGCGATCTACTCCAACCCGCCGATCCGGATCGGCAAGGCCGCCCTGCGCCGGCTGCTGCACCAGTGGCTCGGCCGGCTGACCCCGGACGGCTCGGCGTTCCTGGTGGTGCAGAAGAACCTGGGCTCGGACTCGCTGCAGAAGTGGCTGAACGACCAGGGCTACCCGACCGGCCGGGTCACCTCGGTCAGCGGGTTCCGGATTCTGGAAGCGCGGCCCCGCCCCGAGGGTGCGGGCCCCGAGAGTGGACGAGGTACGACGTCGTGAAGCAGCTCCGCGGGACCGAACTGAAGCGGCTGCACCGCCAGTGGCGGCGCAGCAACGAGTTCCGGCTCGCGCTGATCCTGGAGAACCTCCAGTCGCCGTTCAACGTCGGCTCGGTGGTCCGGACCGCCGCCGCGATGGGCGCCGAGAAGCTGTACCTGACCGGCGACACCCCGTCGGTGCGGTCGTCCGGCGCGCAGAAGGCCGCGATGGGCACCGACAAGTACCTCAAGGTGGAGCACTTCCCCACCGTGGCCGAGGCGGTCGCCTCCGCCAAGGCGGACGGCTTCAAGGTGGTCGGCCTGGAGCTGGCGGACGAGGCGGTGCCGATGTTCGCCGCCGAGCTGACCCCGGCGGTCGCCTTCGTGCTGGGCCACGAGGACCGCGGGATCACCCCCGACGCGCTGGCCCTCTGCGACCAGGTGGTCTTCGTCCCGCAGCTGGGCCGGGTCGGCTCGCTGAACGTCTCCGCCGCCGCGACGGTGGCCTGCTACGAGGCGCGCCGCCAGGGGTACGCGATCAGCGGCACCCCGGACGGCAGCGACGCGGGCGGCCTGGACCTCGACGACGAGTGACCCTCCGGGGTGCGTGACCCCCGGGGCGGGAGGTGCCGACCGGCCCCTCCCGCCTGCCGGGCTCAGACCTCGACCAGCACCTTGCCCCGGTTGGCCTCGCGGTCCACGTAGAGGCTGCGGTAGGCCTGCGGGATCGCGTCGAAGCCCTTGTGCACGGTCTGGTGGTAGCGGATCTCGCCGCGCCGGACCAGCCCGCCGAGGTCCGCGTGCATCGCCGCCAGCTCCGGCTCGTTGAACCACTCCTGGGCGAAGATCCCGCGGATCGTGGTGCGCGGGAACATGATGTACGGCAGCAGCCGGGGCCCGGTCAGCTCGCCGTTCACCGTGGTCGCCCACTGCCAGCAGACGGCGACCTGGCTGTTCACGTTGAGCATGGTGAACACCGCGTCGGTGACCGTCCCGCCGAGGTTGTCGAAGTAGCGGTCGATGCCGTCGGGGGCGGCGAACAGCAGCGCCTCGCGGACCGTCTCGGCGTCGTCGGCCTGGTCGTACAGCACCACCTCGTCGAAGCCGAGCTCCTTGAGGTACGCGGCCTTGCCCGGCGAGGCCGTGGTGCCGACCACCCGCCCGGCGCCCGCGCGCCTGGCCAGCTGGCCGACCAGGGTGCCGATCGAGCCGGACGCACCGCTGATCACCACGGTGTCGCCGGGGCGCACGGTCATGAACTTGGTGAGCGTGCCCCAGGCCGTCATCCCGGGCGCTCCCATGATGCCGAGCCCCGTGGAGACGGGCAGCTCCTCGTCGTACCAGGCCGGGTCGAGCCGCCGGTAGGCCGGGAAGACCATCGGGAACACGCCGGTCTTCCACACCTCCTCGGCGCCGTTGTGGACGACGTGGCTGCGCCAGCCGCCGAAGCCCTGGACGAGGTCCCCGACCCGGAACGCCGCCTCCGGCCCGGCCTCCAGCACCTCCATGATCGAGTCGCCGCCCATGTGGTCGCCGATCGGCGTCTCCAGCGCGAGGCCGCTCTGGTACGGGTCGACCGACACGTACCTCGTCCGGAAGAGCATCTCGTCCGGACGGAGGCCGATCTCGACGTCCTCGACCACCTTCCGGTAGATCCGGTTGACGTCCGGCACCCCTTCGAGGTGCTCGCTGACCACCCATTTCTCGATCTTCATGCCAGGGCCCCTGTCGATACGGTGCTGGTGGACGGGATCTCCTCGGCCGGTCCGGCCTGTTCTTGCGGCGGCCGGCCGACCGGGAGGATCAGATGGGTGGGCGGCGGCGCGCTCAGGTCGATGTCGGCGGTGAACTCCACGCCGTCGTCGCGGCAGACGAACTGCATGACGTGCCGGCCGGCGGCGGCCGCCCGGATCAGGCCGCCGATGGTGGCCCAGACGCCGGAGAGGTAGAAGTTCCCCAGCCCGGGCAGCACCGGGCCGTTCTTCTTGATCTCCTGCTCGACGGTCTCGCTGCCCTCCACGAACGGGTTCCAGCCCGGGAAGGTGCCGTCGTAGACGCCCGTGTAGCGGACCTGGGTGAGCGGGGTGGAGACGTCGGCGACGGCGACCGCGTCCTTGAAGCCGGGGAACCGCTCGTCCAGGAAGGAGACGATGCCGTTGCGCACCCTCCGCTTGGCCGCCATGTACTCCCGGCCGTGCTTCACGGGCAGGGTGTGCAGCTCCTCGCCGCGCCGCACCCGGGAGGACTGCTCCGGGCCCTCGCGCAGCTCCCGCCAGGGGCCGATGTCGGAGAAGTAGGTGGCGAACACCACGGTGGACTCCCGGGGCGCCAGCTCCGGGTAGTGCCGGGTGCGGAACTGCACGTTCATGCTGGGGCAGCGGATGCCGGTCAGCCCGGCCGTCTCCCGCTCGCCCAGCAGGTAGGTGGTGCAGGGCTCCCCCTCCGGGAAGGGCCGGCGCAGCCCGAGGAAGAGGGAGACGTACCCGGGCGACAGCTGGCCCGGCTCGTCGATCAGCGAGGTGTAGAGCCTGCGGTAGGTGTCGTTCAGGTAGCGGCCCTTGAGCAGCTTCATCACGGTCGTGTGGCCGTCGGCGGCGGAGACCACGATGTCGGCCCGGTACTCCCGGCCGTCGCTGAGCCGCACGCCCACCGCCCGGTCGTCCTCGACCAGGATCTCCTCGACCTTGGCGTTGTAGGTGATCTCGCCGCCGAGCTTCCGGTACCGCTGCTCGACCGACCGGGCCAGGGCGAGCGAGCCGCCCTCCGGCACCCCGGCGGCGTGGTTGGCGTGCGAGGCGAGCTGGAAGTAGAACGGCAGCACCGGGAAGGCCGGGTGCTTCTCGTAGAGGATGAAGTTGAACGCCTCCCGCAGCAGCGGCTCCCGGAACCGCTGCGAGTAGTCCGTCATCAGCACGGTGATCGACTTGCGGATGGTGGTGAAGTACGGGAGGAACGAGGCCAGCATCCGCCAGCGCTCGACCCGGCCCATCAGGCCGACCGGCTTGAGGAACGGGTAGACGGCCAGCGCCTTGCGGAAGGTCCGGATGCCGTTGCAGAACTCCCGGATCGGGGCCGCGTCGGCCGGGGAGATGCCCAGCAGATGGGCCTCCAGCCGGTCCGGGTCGGAGTAGAAGTAGACCGCCCGGCCGTCCCGGCCGCGGACGACGTTGAACGCGTCGAAGTGCCGCATCTCCTTGCCTTGGAGGGCGCCGAGCTCCAGCCAGATCTGGTACATCTCGTTGCCCGGGCCGTTGCCGAGCAACCAGCTGATGCACCAGTCGAAGGTGAAGTCGCTGCGGTCCCAGCCGGTGCAGGAGCCGCCGGGGATCTCGTGCATCTCGAAGATCTGGGTGCCGTACCCGTTCATCCTGGCGTAGCAGCCGGTGGAGAGGCCGCCGAGGCCGCCGCCGATGATGATCATCGACTCCCGGCGTCCTGTCGCTGTGTCCCGTGCCAATTCCCTGGCCTTCCTCGTCGCTCCTGGCATTTCCTGACGCTCCGTCATTGCGTCACCGCCTCGCCGCGTCACCGCCCCGCCGCCCCGCCGCGTCACCTCGCCACCGGGTCGCCGCGTCACCACGTCACCGGGTCGCCGCGTCACCACGTCACCGGGAGCGCCTGCAGGCCGTTGACCATGGCGTCCGCCTTCCAGCGCAGTTCGCCCTCGGGAACGGCCAGCCGCACGCCGGGCAGCCGGTGCAGCACCGTCTCGATGGCCACCTGGAGCTCCAGCCGGGCCAGGTGCGCGCCGATGCAGTAGTGGACGCCGTGGCCGAAGCCGATGTGCGGGTTGCCCGGGCGGTCCAGCACCAGGCGCTCCGGCTCCGCGAAGACCTCCGGGTCGCGGTTGGCGGCGGCGGTGGCGATCATCACCGCGTCGCCGGCCCGGATGGTCACCCCGCCCAGCTGGACGTCGGCCGTGGCG
Organism: Kitasatospora sp. NPDC032757; assembly: GCF_055579305.1. Lineage (NCBI taxonomy): Bacteria > Bacillati > Actinomycetota > Actinomycetes > Kitasatosporales > Streptomycetaceae > Kitasatospora > Kitasatospora sp. NPDC032757. The sequence continues at coordinate 32,693 of NZ_JBVINN010000010.1, forward strand.
TACCGGGGCAGACTGAAGCCGGTGAGCAGCGGGACGTACCTCATCAGCTCCTCGACGGCCTTCGGGATCAGCTCCGGCCGCTCCTGAAGGCAGCGCAACTCCTCCGGGTTGACCAGGAGTTGGTAGAAGAAGTTGCCGATCTGGTTGGTGGTGGAGACGAAGCCGGCGATCAGGAGGTCGCAGGCGATCGAGAGCAGCTCCTCCTCGGTGATCAGGCCCTGCTCGCGGCAGGCCCGGACGAGGACGGTCAGCAGGTCCTCGCCCGGCTCGCGGCCACGAAGGTCCAGCACCCCGGCCATGTACTCGATGAACGCCTGCCCCTCGACGGCGAGCACCTCGCCGGGGGCGACGGCGGAGAGCACCGTCTCGGCCCAGTGCCAGAGCATCCGGTGATCCTCGGCGGGGATGCCGAGAACCTCGCAGATGATGGTGGTGGGCATCGGGACGGCGAAGTCCTCGACCAGGTCGGCCGGCCGGCCGGCGGCGACCATGGCGTCCACCAGCTCCCCGGCCAGCTCGCCGGCCCGGGCGCGCAGGCGCTCGACCCGGCGGGCGCTGAACTCCCGTGCCACCAGCGAGCGCAGCCGGGTGTGCTCGGGCGGCTCGGTGGAGAAGAGGCCGGCGCCGGTGCGGGCGACCGGGCGCATCCGGGGCTGGTCGCGGCCCATCGCCTCGGCGAGGCTGAAGCGCGGGTCGGCGAGCACCGCGCGCACGTCCTCGAAGCGGGTGACCAGCCAGGCGCCGTCGCCGTACGGCAGCCGGATCCGGGCCAGCGACCGGCCGCGCAACTCGGCGTACCTCGGGTGGAGTTCGAGCCCGAGCGGTTCGAAGGGGTAGGCCAGCGGCCGGTGCTGCCGGAGCATGAGGCGGTCCGTCTCTCGTGGGGGGCTGCTGGGGGCCGGCAGGCGGGTGCCGGCGGTCTCGGAGCCCGCGGCTCCGGGGCTCACGTCTTCGGGGCTCAGGACTCCGGGGCGCAGGGCCTCGGCACGGGGGGCCTCAGGACGCATGGGCGGCACCTCCGGCGAGGATGTCCCTGGCCAGCCCGGCGTTGCGGGCGATGTACTCGTGGTCGAGCATCTCGGCGTGGGTGCCGAAGCCCCGGAACACCGCCGTCCCGGTCGCCGAGCTGCCGTGCCAGGCGCCGCGCTCCCCGGCCGCGTAGAGGGCCACCTTGGCGTCGTCGGAGATCACGCTGACCGGCGCGGTGATCACCCCGAGGTTGGGCGTCCGGCTGCAGAACTGCAGGTACTCCCGGGCCTGTTCGCGGGTCTCCTGGGCGACGATGTCCGAGCCGGTGTGCCGCTGGAGGTGCTCGGCGAGCTCGCGCTCGAAGGCCTGCACGTGCTCGTCGCCGAGGGTGAAGGACTCCAGGATCCGGTGCGAGTCCACGATCACCACATGGGGCACCGCCCGGCCGCGCCGCTCCAGCTCCTTGGCCACCTCGAAGGCGAGGTTCCCGCCGAGCGAGTAGCCGAGCAGGGCGCAGGGCCCGTCCGGCTGGATGGTCTCGATCAGGTCGGCGTACCGGTCGACCTTGTCGTCGCCCGCGACGTAGTTGAAGGCGACCATCCGGTACTCCGGCAGGTGCGCGGCGAACTGCCGGTAGACCAGGCCGTGGCCGCCGGCCGGCGGGAAGCAGAAGACGGTCTGATGCTGCTCCTGGTTGAACCAGAGGTACGGCTGGGCGCCCTCGATCCGGCCGGTGATGATGTGCTCCACCGTCCTGGCCATCCCGTGCAGGGTGGTGACCTTGAACAGCTGGCTGACCGGGATGCCGATGTTGAACTCGCTCTGCAGGCCGTGGATCAGCTCGATCAGCTTGATCGAGCTTCCGCCGCACTCGAAGAAGTCGTGCTGGAGGCCGGGCTCCTCGATCCCGAGCAGCGCCCGCCAGTGCTCCGCCATCCGGACTTCGTAGAGGGTGACCGGCGGTTCGGCGGCCTGCTCGGCGGCGACCGCCCGGGGGGCGGGCAGCGCGGAGACGTCCACCTTGCCGTTGGCGGTGAGCGGGAGCGCGGGCAGCTCGGTGAAGTGGGCGGGGATCATGAAGGTCGGCAGGTAGCCGGCCAGGTGGCGGCGGAGCTCGCGGCGGTCCAGCGTCCGGCCGGGGGCGGGCACGCAGTAGGCGCAGAGCACGTTCTCGCCGCTCCCGTCCGGCCGGACGGTGACCACCGCGCGGTCCACCTCGGGCCATTCGGCGAGCTGGGTCTCGATCTCGCCGAGCTCGATCCGGTGGCCGCGCACCTTGATCTGGGAGTCGGCCCGGCCGAGCAGGTGCACCCCGCCGGAGGCGTCCCAGCGGGCGAGGTCCCCGGTGCGGTAGAGCCGGACCGGTTCGGTGCCGTCCTCCCCGCCGACGGGCAGGGTGACGAAGCGCCGGGCGGTCTGCTCCTCGTCGCCGGCGTAGCCGAGCGCCACCCCGGAGCCGCCGATCCACAGCTCCCCCGGCACGCCGGGCGGGACGGGGCGGCCGTGCCGGTCCAGCAGGTAGAAGGCGCTGTTCGGGAACGGCCGGCCGATCGGGACCATCCGGCTGGGCTCCAGGCCGTCGGCCGGGCCCTCGAAGTACGCGCTGTCGATGGTGGCCTCGGTGAGGCCGTAGGAGTTGACCAGCCTCGTCCGCGGGCCGCAGAGCGCGTGCAGCCGCTGGTACTCCTCCACCTTCCAGACGTCCGAGCCGACGACCAGCAGCCGCATGAAGTCCAGCCGCAGGCCCGACCGTTCGCAGTGGGCGACCACCGTCCGCACCACCGCCGGGACGAACTCGCCGGCGTCCACCCGCTCGGTGCGCATCACCTCGTAGAGGCGGGCGGTGTTGAACAGCAGCTCGCGGCCGACCAGCACCAGCGTGCCCCCCGAGCACAGCGCGCGGACGAGGTCCCCGGTGAAGACGTCGAAGGAGGTGCTGGCCATCTGGAGGTGGACCCTGGCCTCGCTCTCCAGCCGGTACTCGGTGCGCCAGGCCTGGTAGGCCGAGGCGAGGTTGCGGTGGGAGACCTGCACCGCCTTCGGGCGGCCGGTGGAGCCGGAGGTGTAGATGACGTACGCGGGGGCGTCGAGGTCGGCCGGCGCGTCCTCGAACTCCTCGAACTCCTCGTCCGTCTGGTCGAGTTCGGAAGGGCTCACGACCCGCACCGGCAGCCCGGCGAGCCGCTCCGGGTCGCCGATCAGCAGCCCGGCGCCGGCGTGCCCGACCATGTAGGCGAGCCGGTCGGCCGGGTGGCCCGGGTCGAGCGGCAGGTAGGCGGCGCCGGTGCGGAGGACGGCCAGCAGGGCGGTGATCAGCTCCGGCGACTTCTCCAGGCAGAGCGCCACCACCGCGCCCGGCCCGGCCCCTAGCGCCCGCAGCCGGGCGGCCGCCCGCCGGGAGCGCTCGGCCAGCTCGCCGTGGCTCAGCCGGGCGGTCGGCCCGGACTCCGCCGGGGCGGCGACGGCGGGCGCCGTCGGATCGGCCGCGGCGGCCCGCAGGATCAGCTCGTGCACCGGCTCCTCGTGCGCCACCCGCCGGTCGGCCCCGCTCCACTGCCGGAGGACCAGGGCGCGCTCCTCCCGGCCGAGCGGCTCCAGCCCGGTGGCCGGGCGGTCGGGGCCGGCCACCGTCAGCGCCTCCAGCAGGTTGACGTAGTGCCCGGCGAGGCGGGCCGTCGTCTCCGGCAGGAAGAGGTCGGTGTTGTACTTGAGGACGCAGTGGAAGCGGCGCTCCGCCTCGTCCTCGTAGGCGGACAGGGTGAGGTCGAACTGCCCCTCCTCCTCGGGGAGTTCGATGTACTCCAGGTGGTAGCCGTACTTCTCGGTGGCCACCTTGTGGTGGAGCAGGATGAACATCGCCTGGAAGACCGCCGAGCGGCTCGGGTCGTGCTGGAGTCCGAGCTTCTCCACCAGCAGCACGAACGGGTACTCCTGGTTGTCCAGCCCGCCCAGCACCGTGGTGCGGACCTGCGCCAGCAGCTCGGCCACCGTGGGCGCGCCGGCCAGTGAGACGTGCAGCGGCAGCGGGTTGACGAAGTAGCCGTAGACGCCGGCGAACTCCTCGTCGGTGCGGCCGGTCACCGGGCTGCCGACGATGATGTCGTCCTGGCCCGAGTAGGCGTGCAGCAGCAGGTAGTAGGCGCTGAGCAGCACCATGAAGACGGTGACGTTGTGCTCGCGGGCGAGCGCGTGCACCCGGGCGCTCAGCTCCTCGTCCAGGACGAAGAACTCGGAGGCGCCGTTGTGCGTCTGCACCGCCGGGCGCGGCTTGTCGGTGGGCAGGCCGAGCACCGGCACCTCGGCGGGCAGGTGCGAGCGCCAGTAGTCGAGCATCCGCGGCGCCTCGCGGCCGGCCAGGAACTCGTTCTGCCGGTTGAGGAAGTCCAGGTAGCGGGCGCCGACCGGGGGCAGCCCGGGCGCCCGGCCCTGCCGCAGCCCCTCGTAGACGGCGAGCAGCTCCTCGATGAAGGTGAAGGTGGAGATCGCGTCCGAGATGATGTGGTGGACGGCCTTCATGATCACCCACCGGGCCGGGCCGCGCCGGAACAGCCGGAACCGCACCAGCGGATCCCGCTCCAGGTCGTACGGCTTGCGGTACTCCCGGACGATCAGGTCGTGGACCTCGGGCCAGGCCAGGCCCTCGACGTCGACGACACCGAAGTCCGGCTCGGCCACGGCGCGGACGTGCTGGACGGCCCGGCCGCCGTCCAGCACGAAGTTGGCCCGCAGGCTGGGGTGGCGCTCGACCATCGCCCGGAAGGCGGCCGCCATCAGCTCGGGCTCCAGCTCCACCCGGACCTCGACCGCGCCGCCGATGTTGTAGGCGAAGCCGTCCGGGTTGAGCTGCTTGAGGAACCAGAGCGCCTTCTGGTTCTGCGTCAGCGGGTGGCTCGACTCGTCCTCGTACCGGACGATCCCGGCCCCGGCCGCGCTCGTGCCGTCCTCCTCGATCAGCTCGGCGAGGCCCGTGTGCAGCCGGTCGACCAGCTCGGCCACCGGCGCGTCGGAGAGCAGCGCCACCACCGGGAGGGCGGTGCCGAGTTCGGTGTTGAGCCGGGCCCGCAGCTCCATCGCGAGGAGCGAGTCCAGGCCGAGGCCGCTCAGGCCGGTGGTCGGCCCGATCTGCTCGGCGGGAACCCGCAGCACCGCGGCGGCCAGCACGGTGAACCGCGCGGTGAGCAGCGCCCGGCGCTCCTCCTCCCCGGCCGCCCGCAGCGCGTCCAGCAGGCTGCTCTGCCGCGGCACCGGGACGCTCTCCCGGGCGGCGGCGGCCAGGTCGGCGACCAGCGGCGGCGGGGCCGGGTACCAGGAGAGGAAGACCGGCCAGTCGACCACGGTGGCGACCAGAAGCTGCGCGCGGTCCTGGCCGAGCACCCGCTCCAGCACGGCCATCCCGGCCTCGGGCGCGAGCGAGCTCATGCCGCGGCTGTTGCGGTAGTGGTCGATCAGGCCGAGCTCCTCGATCATGCCGGTGGCCCACGGGCCCCAGTCGATGCTGAGCGCGGGCAGGCCGAGCGCCCGGCGGTGGTGCGCCAGCGCGTCCAGGAAGGCGTTGCCCGCGGCGTAGTTGGTCTGGCCGGCGGTGGTCAGCAGCGAGGCGATCGAGGCGAACAGCACGAAGTGGTCGAGCGGCTCGTCGGCGAGCCGGCGGTGCAGGGCGAAGGCGCCCAGCACCTTGGGGCCGTGGACGGCGTCGAACACCTCGCGGTCCAGCTCCGGCACCAGGGTGTCGCGGACCTGCCCGGCCAGGTGGAAGACGCCCCGGATCGGCGGCGAGTCCAGCGCCCGGTACTCGGCCAGCCAGGCGGCCAGCGCCGCTTCGTCGGTGACGTCCAGCGGCACCGGGACGGGCAGGGCGCCGAGCGCCTCCAGCTCGCGCAGGAAGGCGGCGTTGCGGCCGGCCGGGCTCTCCGGGTCGAGACCGCGCCACTGCTCGCGCGGCGGCAGCGGGCTGCGGCCGACCAGGATCAGCCGGCGGGCGCCGCGGCGTACCAGCGTGCGGCAGAGCAGCCGGCCGAGCGCGCCGAACGCGCCCGTCACCAGGTAGGCGCCGTCCGGGCGCAGGCTCGGCGGCAGCGGTCCGGTCAGGCCCTCGGCGGGGCGCAGCCGGCTGGTCAGCCGGCGGCCGGCCCGCAGCGCGATCTCGTCCTCGTCGGCGAGCCCGAACTCGCGCAGCAGCGCGGCCGCCTCCTCGGCGGGCGGGCCGGCCGGGCCGAGGTCGACGAGCTTGCCTGGGTGGCCGGGCAGCTCCTGGTGGCGCAGCACCCGGCCGATGCCCCAGGCGGGGGCGCCGAGCGGCTCGACCGGCTCGCCGGGGGCGGTGGCCTGGGCGGTGCGGGTGACGATGTGCAGCCGGGCCTCGGGGAGTTCGGCGGGCAGCAGGGTGGCCAGCGCGATCAGGCTGTACGCGCCGGTGCCGGTGTGGCCGGCCACGGCGGCGTGGTCGGCGCCGGCCAGCGCGGGCCGGTCGAGGTTCCAGAGGTGCACGACGGCGGCCGGGTCGGGGGCTCCCCCGGCCCGGCGGTCGGCCAGCAGCCGGCGGAGGTCCGCGGCGGAGCCGGGCTCGACGGTGGCCGCCCGCCCGTCGGCGGCGGGGCAGTAGCCGGGGCCGGGGCGGACCAGCGTGCAGCTGCCGCCGCGGGCGGTGATCCGGGCGGCCAGCTCCTCGGCCACGCCCTGGGTGTCGGCGAACAGCAGCCAGTGGTCGGGATGTTCGGCCAGCAGGTCGGGGGTGCCAGGCTCGTCCGGCAGCTCCGTCCAGACGGGCTCGGCGAGCCAGCCGTCGATGGTGGCGAGGCCGACGGCGGTGGCGGCCTTCTCCACGTCGGCGGCCCGGAAGCCGGTGATCCCGCCGAGCGGCACGCCGTCCTCGTCGTAGACGGCGATGTCGCCGACCAGTTCGTCCCCGCCGTCGCGGGTGACGGTGGCGTGCACCCAGAGCGGGCGCTCGCCGACGGCGTCCAGCCGGACTTCGTCGATCGCCAGCGGCAGCTTGATGCCGGTGCCGGCCGGGCCGTCCACCAGCAGCTGGGGCGTCAGCAGGGTCTGGAAGAAGGCGTCCATCAGCACCGGGTGCACCTGGTGGCCGGCGCCCTGCCCGGCGATCGCCGCCGTCGGCCGGACGGCGGCCAGCGCCTCGCCGGGGCCGATCCAGACCTCGTGGATGCCCTGGAAGGCCGGGCCGTAGTGGTAGCCCAGCCCGGCCAGGGCGGTGTAGCAGTCGGGACCGGCCAGGTGCCGGGCGGCGCGGCCGCGGACGGCGTCGGCGTCCAGCCGGTGGCCGGGGCGGCGACGCTGCCCGGGGCGGACGGTACCGGCGGCGTGGACGGTGCGCTCCTGCCCGTCGCCGCGGCCGGTGGTGCTGATGGTGAAGGTGCCGTTCTCGGCGGAGAGGGTCAGCCGGACGGCGCGGCTCTCGTCGTCGGGCAGGAAGAGCGCCTTGCGCAGCTCGATGCCGGCCAGCGCGGCGTCGGTGCCGCCGGTCAGCGCGCGGACCGCCTGGACGGCCATCTCCAGGTAGCCGGCGGCGGGGAAGAGCACCTGGCCCTGGATCCGGTGGTCCCCCAGGTACGGCAGCGCCTCGGCGTCCGGCCGGGCCTCCCAGGCCGGTTCGGCGCCGTCGAGGCGGCGTCCCAGCAGCGGGTGGTCCAGCCGGCCCTGCCGGACCTGCTCGACCGGCCGGGGCTCCACCCAGTGCCGCTCCCGCTTGAAGGGGTAGCGCGGCAGCGGGACGGGCCGCCCGGCGGGCTGGAGCACCGACCAGTCGACCTCGACGCCGAGGTTGTGCAGGGCGGCCAGCGAGGCGGTGAAGGCGGCCTGCTCGTCCTCCTGGCGGCGGATCGAGGCCAGGGTGCGGACCTCGGGGCGGTCGGCGTCGCCGGGGCGGGCCGCCACCGTCTCCTGGATCGAGCGGCCGAGCACCGGGTGCGGCCCGATCTCCAGGAAGAGGCTGAACCCGTCGTCGGCGAGCCGCTCCACCGCCTGCTGGAAGCGGACGCTGTCGCGCACGTTGCGCCACCAGTAGGCGGCGTCCAGCTCGGTGCCGTACGCGGTGCCCTCCTGGCCGGTCAGGTAGAGCGGCACCCGGGCGGGGCGGGCCTTGAGGTCGGCCAGCGACTCCAGCAGCTCGTCCTTGATCAGCTCCATCCGGGCGCTGTGGTACGGCACCTCGACGGTCAGCGGGCGGGCGAAGACCTGCTCGGCGGTGAGTGCGGCGGCCAGCTCCTCCAGCACCGTCTCGTCCCCCGCGAGGGTGAGCGAGCCCGGACTGTTGACCGCGGCCACCGAGACCGCGTCGCCGTACGGGCGGAGCCGGCGGAGCGCCTCGGCCTCGGAGAGCGCGACGGCCAGCATGCCGCCGGTGCCGGCCAGCTTCTGCTGGAGCCGGCTGCGGTGCACCACCACCTTGACCGCGTCGGCCAGGTCGTAGACGCCGGCCTCGTGGAAGGCGGCGACCTCGCCGGTGGAGTGGCCGACGATCGCGTCCGGGCGGACGCCGCGGCTGCGCCAGAGCGCGGCCAGGCCGACCTGGACGGCGAAATTGGCGGGCTGGGCGAGCCAGGTCTCGGACATCCGGGAGTGCGCCTCGTCGGCGGCCAGCTCCTCGGTCAGGGACCAGCCGGTCAGCTCGGCGAGGTGCTCGGCGCAGGCCTCGACGGCCTCCCGGTAGACCGGCTCGGTCGTGAACAGCTGCCGGCCCATCGCCCACCACTGCGGGCCCATGCCGGTGAAGACCCAGGCCAGCCTGCGGTGCCGGGCCTCACGGCGCCGGCCGGTCAGCACCCGCGGGTGCGGCTCGCCGCGCAGGTAGGCGGTGAGCGCCTCGTCCAGCGACTCCCGCGAGTCGTACACCACGGAGAGCCGGGCATCGAGGTGCTGGCGGCGGTGGGCCAGGGTGTGGCCGAGGTCGGCCGGCCGGGCCGGGGTGCCGCCGCGGACGCCGGCCAGCTCGCCCTGGATGCCGGCGGCCAGCTCCGGCAGCGCCGCCGCGTCCCGGGCTGTGAGCGGCAGGACGGTGTACCCGCCCGGCCGCCGCCCCGCCAGGGCGTTCTCCGGCTCGGCGGCGTTCTCCGGGGCGGCCTCGGGGGCGGCGGCCTCGGGGGCGGCTTCCAGCAGGACGTGGGCGTTGGTCCCGCCGAAGCCGAAGGAGTTGACGCCGGCCCGGGCCGGGCCCTCGTGCGCGGGCCAGGGGGTCGGCTCGGTCGGGATCCGGTACGGCAGCGTGGCCGGGTCGATCGCCGGGTTCAGCCGTTCCAGGTTGATGTGCGGCGGGATCAGCCGGTGCTTCAGCGCCAGCGCGGACTTGATCAGCCCGGCCAGACCGGAGGCGGACTCGGTGTGCCCGATGTTGGTCTTGACCGAGCCGACGTAGCAGGCGTCGCCGGGCCGGCGGCCGATGGCCAGCGCCCGGGCCAGCGCGTTCGCCTCGATCGGGTCGCCGACCGGGGTGGAGGTGCCGTGCGCCTCGACGTACTGCAGGCTGCCGGGCGTGATCCCGGCCTCGGCGCAGACCCGCTCGATCAACGTGACCTGGGCGTCCGGGTTGGGCACGGTGATGCCGTTGGTGCGGCCGTCCTGGTTGACCCCGCTGCCGATGATGACGGCATGGATCGGGTCGCCGTCGCGCCGGGCGTCGGAGAGCCGTTTGAGCGCGACCACGGCGACGCCCTCGGCCCGCACGTAGCCGTCCGCCGAGGCGTCGAAGGTGCGCGAGCGGCCCTCCGGGGAGAGGAAGCCGCCCTTGGTCTCGGCGATCGTGTACTGCGGCGCGATGTGCAGGAGGGTGCCACCGGCCAGCGCGAGGTCGGTCTCGCCGCGCAACAGGCTCTGGGCGGCGAGGTGGACGGCGACCAGGGAGGAACTGCAGGCGGTGTCGAGCGAGACGCTGGGGCCGCGGAAGTCGAAGCAGTGCGAGATCCGGTTCGACACCATCGTCATCATCGTGCCGGTGGCCGTGTGCGCGGCCAGGGTCTCGAACGAGAGGTCCGAGAACTGCACGATCTTGTAGTCCAGCGTGAACGCGCCGACGTAGACGCCGACTTCACGCCCCGCCAGCTCGGCCGGCTTCTGCCCGCCGTCCTCCAGCGCCTCCCAGGCCACCTCCAGCAGCTTCCGCTGCTGCGGGTCCATGTGGTCGGCCTCGCGGCCGCTGATCCCGAAGAACGCCGGGTCGAACTCGTCGAAGCCGTCGATGTAGCCGCCCCGGCCGCCCACCAGCCGGCCCGGCTTGGCCTTGTCCCGGCTGCCCAGGGTGGCCACGTCGTACCGGCTGCGCGGGGTCGGGGTGAGGCAGTCCTTGCCGTCGACCAGGTTCTGCCAGAACGACCGGTGGTCGTTGGCGCTGCCCGGCAGCCGGCAGCCGATGCCGATGATCGCGATCCGCTCCGGGCCGTCGGCATCGGCGGCGTGGGCCGCGGTGGCGGCGGTGGCGGTGGCGGTGGCGGCAGGGGCGGTGGCGGTGGCGGCAGGGGCGGAGGGGGCCAGGGAGTCGGCTGGGGAGTCGGTTGGGGAATCAGAGGGAGCGGGGACGGCGGCGAGGCGTGAATCCGTCATGGTCGAGTCCTTGTGTCGCTGCGTTCGCGCGCACGGCACGGGCGTGGGAGGCCGCGCGGGCATGGGGAAGGCGGCCGTGGCCGGCTCCGGGCAGGGCGGAGCCGGGCCGGCCTGAGAGACGGGCGGGCCGGTAGGGAGGGACAGGAGGGACGGCCGATGGAGGCAGGCCGATAGGGACAGGCCGGTAGGGGACAGGCCGGAGCTCGGGGAGGGCGCGGACAGGTGGACTTCGGCGTGGGCCGCCGGGACAGCGGGCGGTCAGGCCGGGGAGTCGTCGGCCCGGACCGGCCGCACCGGCCGACGCCAGGCGCGGAGATGACTGGCGATCACCTCGTCCGTCCGGGGGAACTCGGACGGACGATGCAGACCCACCGCGGCCGGCCGGCGGCCCGGTTGCCAGGTGAAGCTGCCGAAGGCGTGGTCCCAGACGGAGAGGTCGGAGCCGTAGTGCCCGGCCTCCGCCACGTCGACGCTGTGGTGCAGCCGGTGCTGCTCCGGACCCGCGAAGACGTGGTTGAGAACACCGAGCCGGACATCGACATTGGCGTGCACGAAATAGCCCTGGGCGACCACGAACAGGCCCACCACGAACACCGACTCCGCCGAGAAACCCGCCAGCGCGAGCGAGATCTGGACGGTGCCCTGCGTGACCAGCACGTCGACGATGTGGTTGACCCCGTTGTTGGCGACGTTGACCTTCTCGGGCACGTGGTGCACCCCGTGCAGCCGCCAGAGCCACGGATTGCTGTGGCTCCAACGGTGCATCAGGTAGTTGGCCAGCGAGCCGAGCAGCAGCGCCGCCGGGATCTCCGCCCAGAGCGGCAGCGTCGGGTGGGGCGGCGCCAGCCACCCGACCGCGGCCGTCACCGGCAGCTGTGCCAGCGCCCCGCCGATCATCGTCAGAACGAAGTAGACGCCGTACCAGCCCCATTCGCCGAGGCTCGGCTGCCATGCGGGTTCGTACGGAATCAACCGTTCCAGAGCCGTCAGACAGCCGATGGTGCCGAGCAGGAAGACCTGGCTCGTGCGCCCGAGATCCCACCGCCAGCGCAGGGCCGCGACCGATATCGACACCACGGTGACCAGCAGGGTCGGATAGGCGACATGACGCAGCACGGCGCGCAGCTTCCAAGTCACAGCTACCCCTTCGCGGCCCAGCACCGATCGCTCACCGAAAGCAATCGTTCCGATACTAACGGTGCCCGGACGGTCATGCGAGGGATTTTAGAGAAGAATCACAAGCGTCAAAATTTGTCGGATAATAAGTAGACAAACTATCGGCCAGGGTGGCGCAGAATCCGAGCAAATACCTTTGATCATCGGATGAGCAGCCCAGCCCGTTTGACGCTCCGGATCACCGGCGCCGTCTCCAGCGCGCCGACCCCGTCCAAGCCCCCCAGCCGGTCCGTCAGATAGCCGTAGAACGCCTCGATGTCCCGGCAGACCAGGCCCGCCACCAGATTGGTCGGCCCGGTGGTCGCGGCGGCGAAGCCCACCTCGGGGTGGTCCGCCACCGCCTGGGCCACGGCCGTCAGGCGGCCGGGAGCCACCGTCAGCCAGCAGAACGCCTCGATCTCGAAACCGAGCCGCCGGGGCTCCACGTCCACGTCGAAATAGAGCAGTCCCGACCGGGTCAGCGCGGCCAGCCGGCGCCGAACCGTCGCCTCCGACCCCCCGGTCCGGGCCGCCAGTTCGGCGAGCGGCGTCCGCCCGTCCTCCGCCAGCGCCGCCAGCAGACCTCGGTCCAGCTCGTCCGGCACCACCGGCGCGCCCGGAGCCTCCGAGGCCTCCGCGCCCTCCCCGTCCGCGGCCCGCGAGGCGCACCGCAGCCGGGCCACCTGTGCGGAGGTCAGCGCCGAGGTGCGCCCGCTCCACGCCGCCGTCCCGCCGACGAAGGTCCGCAACAGGTAGTGCGCGCTGACCGAGAGCACCCGGGGTGTCCGCGGCAGCTTTCCCAGCAGCAGCTCCTCACGGTCCGGCCGGGCCGGGGAGCGGGTGTTGCAGACGATCTCGCCGCCGCCCGAGAGCAGGCTCACCCAGGACGTCTCCGGCCGGCGGGCCAGCGCCTCCGCGATCGCCGCCGCCGCGTCCGGTACGCAGCGGACCCGGGTCAGCCAGTCGACCTCGCCGAGCATCCGGGCCCTGGTCCTCCCCACCACCCGCAGGACGCCGTCGGCGCGCAGCCGGTGGTAACGACGGGCCACGGTCTGGTCGGACACCCCGAGGACCTCGGCGATCCGCCGGTACGGCGCCCGGCCGTCCACGTGCAGGGCGTGCAGCAGCGCGCGGTCCAGATCGTCCAGCATCACGATTTCCACCAGTAGGACTGTAGTGAGTGTCGAAATCCGTCGGATCATCACCGCTGTCCGGCGCAGCATCCCACCCCGGGCCCAGAGTGGCGGAGCCCCGGCCTCCCTGGCCGGGCAACGGAACGAGGAGTACGGGGATGCGGAAGTGGTGGCCGCTGGTCGCGGTCAGCCTGGGGGTCTTCATGCTGCTGACCGACGTCAGCATCGTGATCGTGGCGCTGCCCGACATGGGCACCGCACTGGGCATGGACTTCGCCGGCCTGCAGTGGGTGCTGGACGGCTACGCACTCGCGCTGGCCGCCCTGATGCTCGGCCTCGGCGCGCTGGCCGACCGGCACGGGCGCCGCCGGGTCTACACCACCGGGCTGGTCGTCTTCGCGCTGGCCTCGCTGGCCTGCGGACTGGCCCCGAACGGCCCGGTGCTGGTCGCCGCCCGGGTGGTCCAGGCGGCCGGCGGCGCGGCGATGTTCGCCACCGCGATGGCCCTGCTCAACCTCGCCTACCGGGGCCGCGACCGCGCCGTCGCGTTCGGGGTCTGGGGCGCCGTCAGCGGTGCGGCGGCCGCCATCGGGCCGATCGCCGGCGGGGTGCTGACGGAGTACCTGGGCTGGCGGTCGATCTTCCTGGTCAACCTGCCGATCAGCGTCGCCGCCGTCGCACTCACCCTGCGCACCCTGCCGGAGTCCCGCGACCCCGCCGCCCGCCGGACCGACCTGCCCGGCGCCGCCGCCTTCACCGTCGCGGCCGGTGCGCTCGTCCTGGTGCTGGTCCGGGGCGGCGCCGACGGCTGGACGTCGACGCCGGTCCTCGCCCTCGCCGCACTCGCCGTCGTCGCCCTCGCCGCGTTCCTGCTGATCGAGGCACGCAGCCCGCACCCGCTGCTGGACCTCGCGCTGTTCCGCCGCCCGACCTTCACCGGCGTGATGCTCTGCGGCCTGGTCTACTCCGCCGCCGCGTTCTCCTACCTCCCCTACACCTCGCTCTGGCTGCAGGCGGTGCTCGGCCAGGGCCCGCTGGCCGCCGGGCTCACCATGCTGCCGATGAGCGCCGTCACCTTCGTCGTCTCCGCCGTGGCCGGCCGCCGGCTGGCCACCCTGCCGGCCGCGGTCCCGCTCGGCGGCGGCCTCGCCGTGATCGGCGCCGGCGCCCTCCTCCAGTGCACCCTGGACGGCTCCTCAGGGTGGACGGCCCTGCTGCCCGGCCTCGCCCTGACCGGCCTCGGCGTGGGCGCGGTCAGCCCCGTCCTGGCCGCAAGCGCAATGTCCGCCGTCCCGCCCGAGCGCGGTGGCATGGCCGGCGGCGCCCTCAACACCTTCCGCCAGCTGGGCCAGGCCCTCGGCATCGCGGTCTTCGGCCTGATCCTGGACGACGGGCTGCGCACCACACTGGCCGGCCGCCCCGGAGTCCCCGACCCGGCCGCCGCCGCCCGCGTCCTGAGCACCGGCCAGACCCCGGCCGGCACCCCGGAGTCCCTGATCCGGACGGCCTTCGCCACCGCGCTGGACCACACCATGCTCGTCGCGGCCCTCACCGCACTGGCAGGCGCGGCCGTGGTCGCCGCCCTGCTGCGGCCCACCGCGAACCGCCCGGCCACCCCTCCCCCACCGCCCGAGCCGGAACCGGCCCCCAGGCACCACCAGGCGGCCTGAAACCCCCACCCACGCGGCGGCCCGAACCGCCCCCGGCGCACACCGTGAACGCCAAAGGCCCGGTCGGTGAACCGACCGGGCCTTCAACTCCTGAGCCGCCTATGGGATTCGAACCCATGACCTACGCATTACGAGTGCGTTGCTCTGGCCAACTGAGCTAAGGCGGCGCCGCTGCAACGCGCGGTCGCAACGCGGGCCAGTCTACACAGGTTCGCGGGTGATCCGTAACGGGTTGCCGGGGCGGGGGGATCAGGCGGAGGAGACGGCGAGTTTGGCGGCGAAGCCGGCGAAGAGGACGGCGACGCCGCTGGTGAGACCGGCGGAGAGGCGCTTGCGGCGGCGGAAGGCGGTGGCGAGGGTGGTGCCCGCGAAGATCAGCATGGAGAGGTAGAGCAGGCTGAAGGTCTGCAGGATTCCGCCGAGGAGGGCGAAGGAGAGCGCGGGCTGCCCGTAGGAGGGGTCCACGAACTGGGTGAAGAACGAGAGGAGGAACAGGATGGCCTTGGGGTTCAGCAGGCTGATCACCAGGGCTCGGCGGAACGGGCGCTCGGCGGGCTCCGCGGCGGGTGCGGCGGCGTCGGGGGCCGCGGTGGCGGCGGCCCGGCGTTCGCGCCAGAGCTGGCGGGCGGCGCGGAGCATGCCGATACCGATCCAGAGCAGGTAGGCGGCGCCGCCGAACTTCACCACGGCGAAGACCGCCGGGTTGGCCTCCAGCAGCGAGGCGGCGCCCAGCGAGGTGAGGCTGATCAGGGTGAGGTCGCCGACGAACACGCCGGCCGCGGCGGTGTAGCCGGTCCGGACGCCCTTGCGGGCGGCGACGGACAGCACGTACAGGGAGTTGGGGCCGGGGAGGAGGATGATGACGAGGGCGCCGAGGATGTACGTCGCCAGGTCGTTGACTCCGAGCACGGTGCGCTCCGGTGAGGGGTGACAGGGGTGGCGGGGCGCTCATCGTAACGTCGTACCGGCCGACAGTTGAAGCGGAAATTACCGCCCTCTCCCCCACCCCGGCACCGCGCCCTACGAACCGCAGCGCTTCCCCTGCTCCGGTGCCTCCCCGCCCAGCAGGTACCGGTTGACCGCGCCGTCCACGCAGGCGTCGTGCCGGCCGTACGCGGTGTGCCCGTCGCCCTCGTAGGTCAGCAGCCGGCCGGACTCCAGCTGCCCGGCCAGCGACTGCGCCCACGCGTACGGGGTGGCCGGGTCGCGGGTGGTGCCGACGACGACGATCGGCGCGGCTCCGGCGGCGCGGATGGTGTGTGCCGCTCCCGTGGCCTTCACCGGCCAGTACGTGCAGGGCAACGCCATCCAGGCCATGTCGCGGCCGAACTGCGGCGAGGTCTGCTCGAACTGCGGCACCGCCTGCTGGACTCCGGCGGGCCCGGTGAACGGCGCGGGCAGGTCCAGGCAGTTCACCGCCATGTTGGCGAACATCAGATTGGGGTACGAGCCGCCCGAGCCGCGTTCGTAGTACGAGTCCGACAGCTTGAGCAGGCCGGTGCCGTCGCCGCTCCTGGCGTCGGCGAGCGCGGTGCGCAGCCGGGGCCACAGGAAGTCGGCGTACATGGCCTGGATCACACCGGTCGTGGCCTGGGCCTCGGTCAGCCGGCGGCCGTCGGTGGTCGGCAGCGGCTGGGCGTCGATCGTCCTGAACAGGGCGGTGAGCTGCTCGCCGGCCTGCTGCTCGGTCCGGCCGAGCGGGCAGTCGTCGTGCTGGGCGCAGTCCTTGGCGAAGGCCGCCCAGGCGGTCTCGAAGCCGCCGGCCTGGGTGCGGTTGCCGGTGAGCGCGTCCAGTGACGGGTCCATCGCGCCGTCCAGCACGATCCGGCCGGTGCGGCTCGGGAAGAGCCCGGCGTAGGTGGCGCCGAGGAAGGTCCCGTACGACTTGCCGACGTAGTTGAGCTTCTCGTCGCCGAGCAGCGCGCGCAGCACGTCCATGTCGCGGGCGGTCTCGACGGTGCTCAGGTGGCCGAGCCGGTCGCCGGCCCGCTGCCGGCAGCCTTCGGCGAACTCCTTGTCGGCGGCGACCAGGGCGTCGATCTCGGCCTGGTCGTCGGGGGTGATGTCGGCGGCGGTGTACGCGTCCATCCGGTCGCCGCCGAGGCAGGTCACCGGGGAGCTGCGGCCGACGCCGCGCGGGTCGACGCCGACGAGGTCGTACCGGGCGCGCACCCCGCTGTCGTACGTCCTGGCGACGGCCTCCACGTAGTCGACCGCGGAGCCGCCGGGGCCGCCGGGGTTGAGGAGCAGCGAGCCGAGCCGGCCGGCAGAGCCCGTACCGGAGCCGGCCGGGACGGCGGGGGCACGGACGGCCGACAGGGTGAGGTCCCCGCCCGCCGGGTGGCCGTAGTCCAGCGGCACCGTGAAGGTGGTGCACTCGAAGCCTTCGTCGCACGGCTGCCAGGCGAGCCGCTGCCCGTAGTACGGCGCCAGCGCTGCGGGGACGGCCGCCGGCAGCGGCTCCAGCGGTGTGACCCCGGGGCGGGAGGCCGGCCCCGCGCCGGGGGACGAGGGGGACGAGGGCGAGCCGGGCGCGACGGTGTCCGAGGAGGAGACGTGCGGCGTGGACGAGCTGGAGCTGCACCCGCCGATCAGCAACCCGGCGGCCACCACCGCGGCCACCGCCGTCCCGCGCCGCTCCCGTTCTGGCCTCATCCGCTCCCGCTCCGCCCTCATCTGTTCCCCTCGGCCCTCGGGTACGGGGCCGCGGCCGCTGCCGACGCCCGGGTACGGCGAAGCGTAGTGCCCGCCGGTGCACCGCGCAGGGCGGCTCGGCCGCAGCTCAGGACGCCTTGGCCAGCGTCTCGGCCAGGTACTGCGCCGCCTGCCGGACCAGCCGCAGCCGTTCCCGGTCCGCCGTGTAGTCCTGCACATTGTCGGAGATCCGCACGTCGGCGCGGGCCGCCGCGCCGGTGCCGCCGCGCAGTGCGGCCTGCAGCTTGCGGGCCGCGTCCAGGCCGGCGCTGTCGGCCTTGGCCGCGGCCAGCAGCAGCTTGGGGGCGGCGTTGGCGGGGGCCTCGGCACCGGTCTGGGCCAGTGCGGTGTTGTCGTACCGGCCGGAGACCGCGGCCGCCGCGCCGTACAGGTCGGGGCGGGCCAGGGCGGCGGCGGCGGCGCAGGGTGCGCCGCCCTCGACGCCGAGCGCGCCCCAGGAGGCCGGGCCGGGCGGCAGGGTGCGGAAGGTGGCGGCGATGGTGGTGCGCAGCGCCGCGTCGTCGGCGACGGCCTGCGGGGCGGCGGCGACCAGCTCGCAGGGGTGCGCCGTGCCGTTCGGCGCCTCCGGGGCAACCAGGATGAACGGGCGGGCCTTGCCGGTCTGGACGGCGGAGCCGAGGCCCTCGAAGACGTCGGGGACTTCGACGTCGGCGGTCGTGCGCGGGGTGGCGGCGTGCATCACGACCACCGGGAAGCGCGCGTTCGGGTCCTTGGCGTACTCGGCCGGCAGCCAGACCCGGACGTTGCGCGGGTGGCCGTCCGGGCCGAGCACGGCGGACTGCAGCAGCTCGCCGCCGGCGGGGTGGCCGACGCTGTCGAAACGGCTGGCCACCGGCGCGGGGGCGGGGGTGGTGGCACCGGCCGGGGTGGCGGAGGCGGTCACCGGTGCGGCCTCGGGGGTCGGCGGAGCCGCCGGCCGCGCACCTTCGGCGCCGCTGCCCACCGCGGCGTCGGAGTCGGCACCGAACTCCGCGGAGCCGGAGCGCGGGTCCTGGGACCCGAGGCCGCCGAACGTCCCCAGGGCCGTCAGCAGCGTCAGCGCCGTGACGCAGACCCCGCACACCATCGCGCCGGCCGCGCGCAGCAGCATCGGCCGCTGGTCACCGGTGAGCTCGTAGGTCTCGGCGGCCCGCAGGTCGCGCCAGCGCAGCAGGGCGCCGCGCGCGAGCCAGACACCGCCCCCGGCGGCGGCCAGCAGGGGAACGACGAGGAGCGAACGGACCATGGGACGCACCGCCTCGGGAGGAGGGCCGGACGACCGGTGGGGCCCGGCGCCGGACGGGACGCGACGGCCCCGGCGTCGGGGCGCAGTCGGCCCCAGCGTGCAAGACGACCCGGCGGTCACACGTGGGTGTGCCCGGCGCGTACGGCCCGTTCACTCGAAGGTGGGACACGCCACTAGCGCGGGAAGCCCTACCCCGGAGCCCCGTGAGTCCCCGAGCCCCCGGACCCCGTGAGCCCCCGGAGCCCCGTGAAGTCCCGTTGAGCGCCGTGCAGCCCGTACAGCCCGTACAGCCCGTGGAGCCGCGCAGCCCGCCGCGAGGCGTCGCGCGCTAACCCGCCCGCAGCGCGACCGTCATCGCCTCTACCGCGAGCAGCGGGTCGACGTTGCGGTCCAACGCCTGCCGGCAGGCGAGCACCGCCTCGATCCGGCGCAGCGTGCCCTCCGGTGGACCGGCCTGGGCGACCCGGTCCAGCGCCGACCGCTGGTCCTCGTTGGACAGCGCGCCCGTCGAGCCGAGCTGCAGGGCGAGCACGTCCCGGTAGAAGCTCAGCAGGTCGAGCAGGGCGACGCCGAGTGTCTCCCGGCGGGTGCGGGTGGCACGGCTCTTCTGCCGCTTCTCCAGCTCCTTGACGGCCCCGGCCATGCCGCGCGGCGCCTTGCTTCCCTCGGCCGCGCCGTACGCGGCCTTGAGATCGTCGGTCTCCTTGGCGTCCTGGGTCTCGGCGAGCGCCTCGGCGTCGGCCTTGGCGGTGTCGACCAGCCGCTGGGCGGCGGAAAGGCAGCCGCCGATGTCGGCGACCTCCAGCGGGATCCGCAGCACCTCGGCCCGGCGGGTCCGGACCTCGTCGTCGACGGCCAGCCGGCGGGAGCGCTCGATGTCCCCCTGGCCGGCGAGCGCGGCCAGCCGGGCCGTCCCCGGGTCGACGCCGTCACGGCTCACCAGCATGTCGGCGACGGCCTCGGCGGCGGGCTGGCGCAGCACCAGCAGGCGGCAGCGCGAGCGGATGGTCGGCAGGACGTCCTGGACGGAGGGCGCGCAGAGCAGCCAGACGGTGCGCGGCGAGGGCTCCTCCACGCCCTTGAGCAGGGCGTTGGCGGCGGCCTCGGTGAGCCGGTGGGCGGCGTCGACCAGGATCACCGACCAGCGGCCGCCGGTCGGGTAGCTGGAGGCGCGCAGCACCAGGTCACGCATGTCGCCGACGCCGATCGACAGGCCGTCGGTGCGCACGTACTTCACGTCCGCATGACTGCCCGCCAGCACGGTGTGGCAGCCGTCGCAGAACCCGCAGCCGGGCGTGCCGCCGAGCGCGAGGTCCGGGCTGGTGCACTGGAGGGCGGCGGCGAAGGCGCGGGCGGCGGTGGTCTGGCCGGCCCCGGGCGGCCCGGTGAACAGCCAGGCGTGCGTCATCAGCGAGGCGTTGCCGCCCGGCTCCGGCGCGGCCCCGCGGCCGGCGGCGACCGTCGCCCCGGCCGCCCGGGCGGCGGCGGTCAGCTGCTCGACCACCCGCTCCTGGCCCACCAGGTCGTCCCAGACGGCCACTGCTGCTCCCAAGCTCGGTACGGACTGCCTCGTGCGGACCGCCCCGGTGCTCATGCCCGGCCCGGTCTCCGCTCCCCGCGGTCGAGCATACGTGCCCGGTACGACGGCGGGCGGTGCCGCCGGAGCAACGCCCCGGCCGCACCGCCCGCCGTCTCTCCCGGAGCCCGTCCCGAGCCGTCCCCCCGGGCCGTCCTGAGCCGTCCGTCCCGGGCTTCCGAGGTGTCCGTCCCGGACCGTCCTGACTCTTCCGTCCCCGGCCGGGTCAGCCCCGGCGCCGCCAGCGTCGGCCCTTGCCCTTGCCGCCCTGGTCGTCCGGACCGCTCTGGCCGGCCTGGCCGCCGCCGTCCACGCCGCCGTGACCGGCCGCGTCGCCGCCGTAGGCGAGGCGCGGGTCCTGCGGGCCCTGCTCGGCCGGGCCGGTGTGATCCCAACGGGCCCACTCGTCACGCGAGCCGAGCAGGGTGTCGGTCAGGCTCGGCAGGTCGTCCATCGGGGTCTCCTCGGCCCAGGACGGCCGCGGACGCGGTTCGGGGGTCTGCTGCGTCTCCTCGACCACCGGCAGCTCCCGGGTGGTGTCGACCGGCCGTTCCGACGCGGCCTGCCCGGCGCGGTCGTCCCGGTCGTCCCGCCACAGGCCCGGCGGCACCCGGTCGGCCGGCCCGGCCGGCTCGACCCGCGGCAGTACCTCGGTCCGGTCCGCCGCGGGCACCCGGGGCAGCACGGCCGTCTCGTCCGCCGGAGCGGCGGGAACGACCGGCAGCTTCGCCGTCGCGTCGGCCTCGCTCTTACCGGCAGCGGCCGCACCGCCCGCCTCCGCCGCCCGGACCGCCGCCCGGCGGTCCCGCTCGGAGATCTCCTGGGTGGCGTCGTCCGGGTCCTTCACCATCCGCAGCTCGGTGGTCACCGCATCGCCCGGCATCGGACGGTCAGCCCGGTCGGCCCGGTCGGCCGCGCTCTCGGCCGCCGCAGCCGCCGCGGCGAGCGCCGCGGCCTGAGCCAGCCGGGCCTCCTCGGCACGCTGCAGCGCCTCCTCGGCACGCCGCCGCTGCTCCTCGCGCGCCAGCTCCCGCTGCCGCTGGAGCTCCGCCTGGGCGGCCGCCTCGTCGGCGAGCCGCTTGCGCTCGGCCGCCTCTGCGGCGAGCCGGGCCTCCTCGGCGGCGCGCTGCCTGGCCTCCTCCTCGGCACGCCGGCGGGCTTCCTCCTCCGCCTTGCGGCGGGCCTCCTCGGCAGCCTTGCGCGCCGCCTCGGCGGCGATGCGCTCGGCCTCCTCCTTGGCGAGTCGCTCCTTCTCCGCCTGCTCGGCCCGGAGCTGCTCCAGCAGCTCCTGCCGCTTGCGCTCGGCGGCCTCCGCCTCGGCCTTCTTCTGCGCCTCCTCGGCCGCACGACGCTCCGCCGCCTCGCGGGCGAGCCGCTCCTGCTCGGCGCGGGCGGCCTTCTCCTGGTCGGAGAGCGGCAGCTCGCGGTCGAGCCGGTGACGGATCGCCGTGGTCACGAAGCCGGGCTGCTGGCTGCCGTCGACGACCAGGTAGCGCGCGGGGTCGGCGGCTGCCAGGGCGAGGAAGCCGGACCGGACCCGCTGGTGGAACTCGGTCGGCTCGGACTCCAGCCGGTCCAGCGCCTCCGTGAAGCGCTCCCGGGCCCTGGTGGGGTCGACGTCCAGGACGACGGTCAGGTCGGGCACCAGCCCGCCGGTCGCCCAGCGCGAGATCCGGGCCACCTCGGTGGCAGCGAGATCACGGCCGGCGCCCTGGTAGGCGATCGAGGAGTCCATGTACCGGTCGGTGATCACCACCGCGCCGCGGGCCAGCGCCGGGCGGATGACGTTCTCGACGTGCTCGGCGCGGTCGGCGGCGTAGATCAGCGCCTCGGCGCGGTGCGACAGGCCGGTGTTGCCGACGTCCAGGACGAGCCCGCGCAGCCGCTGGCCGACCGGGCTGCCGCCGGGCTCGCGGGTGAGCACCACCTCGTGGCCCTTTCCCCGGATCCACTCGGCGAGCGCCTGGGCCTGGGTGGACTTGCCGGCGCCGTCGCCGCCCTCCAGGGCGATGAAGAAGCCGGTGCCGGTGGTGCGGTGCGGGGCCGGCCCGGCCGCGCCGCGGACGGCGTCCACCAGGTCACGGGCGAACGGGGCGGTGCCCCGCCGGTCGTCGGTCCTGAGCAGCACCACGGCGGCGAGCACCAGGGTCAGCAGGCCGGCCGTGGCGACCGCGAGGGCCGCGCCGCCGTGGATGAAGGTGAACGAGCCGGGCTCGACGGTCCCGTACTGGACGTCCCCGTAGGCGGCGGCGATCAGCGGGACGACCACCAGCGCGGCGCCCACGACGACCCGCAGCACCGCGTACAGGTGCTCGTCGACCTTCGGGAGCCGGGCCTCCTCGACCTCCTGGGCGAGCAGGGTGCGGCCGGCCGAGATCACGATGCCGGCGGCCAGGCCGGCCAGCACGGTCAGCAGCAGGACGAGGACGAAGTCCAGCACCAGGCCGGCCAGGATCAGCGCGACGCCCTCGGCCAGCAGGGCGAGCGCGAGCAGCCGGCGACGGGAGAGCGAGGGCAGGGTGACGCGGGTGAGCCGGGCGCCGAGCGCGGGCGCGCCGGCCGCGGCGAGGACCAGCAGGCCGTAGCCGATCGGCCCGGCCCGGTGCTCGGCAGCGGTCAGCAGCGCGAGCGCGGCGACCCCGGCCATCGAGGCGTAGGCCGCGGCGACCGCGAAGGTGAAGTACGGGGCGGAGCCGGTGCGGCCCTTGCTCAGCGCGGGCCCGGGGGTTGCATCGGTCGGGGCGCGCAGGCCCTGCAGCGGGGAGTGCGGGGCGGCGGAGACCGGACCGCCGGGCAGCTCGTGCTGGTAGATCCGGACGGCCGAGACCGCGAACAGCACGGCCGCACCGAGCGCGGCGAACGTGGTCTGGTGGGCGCGCAGCCAGTCCGAGCCGGCCGCCGCGAAGATGTTGTTGAGCAGCGTGAGGGCGACGAGCGCGGCCGCCGCGAGCGGCACGGTGGCCCAGCCGGTGCGCCGGTCCAGCGTCCGGACGGTGTCCAGGTTGGCGGCGGACGGGCGCTGCTCGGCGGCGGGCGCGAAGGGGTTGGCCGGCGGCAGCAGCGCCGGGGCGGCGGCGGCCTTGGCGATGGCCCAGACCCGCTCGGCGGCACCGGTCACGAAGACGGTGCCGAGCAGCAGGTAGGTCGCGGTGCCGGAGGGCTTGGCGCCGGAGCCCAGCCAGACGATCCACCACGGCGCGACGCCGATCAGCACGGCCCGCAGCAGATCGGCGCCGAGCATCGTCCAGCGCCGGTCGAGCTTCCCGTTGAGCAGCCCGTGCACCGGGCCGAGCAGGGCGGCACCGACCAGGACGGTGGCGGCCAGCCGGACGGCCATGACGGCGGCGACCGCGAAGGCGAGGCTGCGCGGCAGGTCACCGAACTGCCCGCCGAGCGCGGCGGCGATCACGGTGAGCGCGAGCAGCACCAACAGGCCGAGCCGGTCGGCGGTGCCGCCGATCAGCTGGGTGGTCCAGAGCCGGCGGTAGGGGCGCAGCCGCAGCAGCGCGCGGGCCCGCTCGCCGGGGGTGCCGGCGGGCGCGACCTCGGGCAGCTCGGGCGTGCCGGCTCTGGCGGCCGCGGCGGCGCTGGGGGTGGGCTGCTCCTCGCTCGTCATACGGTCAGCGTAGCGGTCGGCGGTTGCCGCAAAAGGGTGAGCGGCCTTCCGGATCGTTGTCATTGCAGGGTTGTGACGCACCCCGCACAGCTCGTTGACCGCTCCTTCGAAGACGGCGGCCCTCCACCGAGAGGTCAGCGGGCCCCTCCACCGACACCGCCGGCCCCTCCTTCGACGGCCGCGGGCCCGCGCCTCCGGAGGGGAGACGCGGGCCCGGTGCCGCCGGCGAGAGGTCAGCCCTCGTCGGTGGCGGCGGTCTTGCTCGCGGCCGTCTTCTTCGCCGCCGTCTTCTTGGCGGTCGCCGTCTTGGCCGTGGTCGTCTTCTTGGCGGCGGTCTTGGCCGTGGCGGTCTTCTTCGCCGCGGTCTTGGTCGCCGTCTTCTTGGCCGCGGTGGCCTTCTTCGCCGGGGCCTTTTTCGCCGTCTTCTTCACCGGCCCGCGCGCCCGCTTCTCGGCGAGGAGCTCGTAGCCGCGCTCGGGCGTGATCGTCTCGACCTCGTCGTCCTTACGGAGCGTGGCGTTGGTCTCGCCGTCGGTGACGTACGGTCCGAACCGGCCGTCCTTCACCACCACCGGGCGCTCGCTGACCGGGTCGGTGCCCAGCTCCTTGAGCGGCGGCGCGGCGGCGGCCCGGCCGCGCTGCTTCGGCTGCGCGTAGATGGCCAGGGCCTCCTCCAGGGTGACCGTGAACATCTGCTCCTCGCTGGTGAGCGAGCGCGAGTCGGTGCCCTTCTTGAGGTACGGGCCGTAGCGGCCGTTCTGCGCGGTGATCTCCACGCCCTCCGGGTCCGTCCCGACCACGCGCGGCAGCGACAGCAGCTTCAGCGCGTCGTCCAGGGTGACGGTGTCCAGCGCCATCGACTTCAGCAACGACGCGGTTCGCGGCTTGACGGCGTTCTTGCCGGTCTTCGGCGTGCCCTCGGGCAGGATCTCGGTGACGTACGGGCCGTACCGGCCGTCCTTGGCGACCAGCAGGTTGCCGCTGACCGGGTCCTGGCCGAGCTCGAAGTCACCGCTGGGCTTGGCCAGCAGCTCCTCGGCCAGCTCGACGGTGAGCTCGTCCGGCGGCAGCTCGTCGGGGATGTCGGCGCGCTGGCCGGGCTCGCCCTCGACGGCGGAGGCGCGCTCGACGTACGGGCCGTACCGGCCGACCCGCAGGGTGATGTCGTCGCTGATCCGGAACGAGCTGATCTCCCGGGCGTCGATCGCGCCGAGGTCGGTGACCAGCTCCTTCAGGCCGCCCAGGTGGTCGCCGTCGCCGTTGCCGGCCTCGGCGGCACCGCCGGCCGCGTGGCCCTCGCCCTCACCGAAGTAGAAGCGCTTCAGCCACGGCACGGACTTCGCCTCGCCGGCCGCGATCCTGTCGAGGTCGTCCTCCATCTTCGCGGTGAAGTCGTAGTCGACCAGCCGGCCGAAGTGCTTCTCCAGCAGGTTGACCACGGCGAACGAGAGGAACGACGGCACCAGCGCCGTCCCCTTCTTGAAGACGTAGCGGCGGCCGATGATGGTGTCGATGATCGAGGCGTACGTGGAGGGGCGGCCGATCTCCCGGTCCTCCAGCTCCTTGACCAGCGAGGCCTCGGTGTAGCGGGCCGGCGGCTTGGTGGCGTGGCCCTCGGGGGTGAGCTGGTCGGCGGCCAGCGGGTCGCCCTCGGCGACCTGCGGCAGCCGGCGCTCACGGTCGTCCAGCTCGGCGTTCGGGTCGTCGGCGCCCTCGACGTAGGCCTTGAGGAAGCCGTGGAAGGTGATGATCTTGCCGGAGGCCGAGAACTCGGCGTCCCGGCCGTCAGCCGCGCGGCCGCCGACCTTGACGGTGACCGACTGACCGACGGCGTCCTTCATCTGGGAGGCGACGGTACGCATCCAGATCAGCTCGTACAGCCGGAAGTCGTCGCCGCTCAGGCCGGTCTCGGCGGGGGTGCGGAAGCGGTCGCCGGACGGGCGGACGGCCTCGTGCGCCTCCTGCGCGTTCTTGACCTTGCTGGCGTAGGTGCGCGGCGCGTCCGGCAGGTAGTCGGCCCCGTAGAGCTGGGTGACCTGCGCGCGGGCGGCGGCGATCGCGGTGTCCGAGAGCGTCGTCGAGTCGGTACGCATATAGGTGATGAAGCCGTTCTCGTACAGCTTCTGGGCCACCTGCATGGTCCGCTTGGCGCCGAAGCCCAGCTTGCGGCTGGCCTCCTGCTGGAGCGTGGTGGTGCGGAACGGCGCGTACGGCGAGCGGCGGTAGGGCTTGGACTCGACGCTGCGGACGCTGAACGCGGTCTGCTCCAGGGCGGCGGCCAGCGCGCGGGCGGCCTGCTCGTCCAAGTGCAGGGTGTTGGTGCTGCCGGCCTTCAGGCGGCCGTCCGAACCGAAGTCGCGGCCGCTGGCGATCCGCTTGCCGTCCACGGCGGACAGTCGCGCGCCGAAGGTCTCCGGGTTTGCGGCGTCGGCCGGGGTGCGGCCGGTGCCGAAGGTGCCGACCAGGTCCCAGTACGAGGCGCTGCGGAACGCCATCCGCTCGCGCTCGCGCTCGACCACCAGCCGGGTCGCGACGGACTGCACACGGCCCGCCGACAGCTTCGGCATGACCTTCTTCCAGAGCACCGGCGAGACCTCGAAGCCGTAGAGGCGGTCGAGGATGCGGCGGGTCTCCTGGGCGTCGACCAGGCGCTGGTTCAGCTCGCGCGGGTTGGCCACGGCCTCCTGGATCGCCGACTTGGTGATCTCGTGGAACACCATCCGGTGCACCGGCACCTTGGGCTTGAGCACCTGCTGGAGGTGCCACGCGATGGCCTCGCCCTCGCGGTCCTCATCGGTGGCGAGGAAGAGCTCGTCGGACTCCGCGAGGAGCGACTTCAACTTGCTGACCTGGGACTTCTTGTCGGCGTTGACCACGTAGATGGGGGCGAAGTCGTGGTCGACGTCCACGCCGAGGCGGCGCACCTCGCCGGTGTACTTGTCCGGGACCTCGGCCGCCGTGCTGGGCAGGTCGCGGATGTGCCCGACGCTCGCCTCGACGATGTAGCCGGGGCCAAGGTAGCCCTTGATCGTCTTCGCCTTGGCCGGCGACTCGACAATGACGAGTCGCTGTCCGTGCGCGGTCTCGCTGCTCGGGGACACCTTCGCTCTTCTCTCCCGGTCGTTATGTGAGCTGGTCGGCGCTGGCAGCACGGGCTGCGCTCCGCCCGACCCCTCCACCGTCCCGGGGCTGCCGCTGAACGACGACCCCACCAGCGGAGTGTGACCGTACCCCGGCCACCCTTGTCAAACGGACGGATCCTGCTTTTTCACCGGCAAGGCCGACCGACGCCACTCGAACGGTAACCCGATGATGGAGGATCGCGCCCCGTGGAGGGGGGCTTCGGCGGGTTTCGAAGGATGGAATGACGGATTTCAAAATCTGTCAACGGAAAATCGACGCCCGGCGACGGGGCTGGTGACAGGGGGCACCGGGGTGGTCCGGGGGTGCTCCGGGGGTGCTCCGGGGGTGGTCCGGGGGCAGCGCCGATCCGGCCTCGGGTCGGATCCGGCCCGGCCCGGCCCGGCAGCGGGCCGGGTGGCCGGACCAGGTTCGGGTGGCCGGATTCGGGCGCTGTGGCCGGTTCGGGACACCGGCCTCCACGACCGGTCCGCAGCTCCGTCAGTGGGCTGCGGCGGCCGCGGTCAGCAGGGCGGTGCCGGCGGCCAGACAGCCTGCGCCCAGCGCCGTCCACAGCAGATCCGAGACCGCGACCCCGCCGGTCTCCGCCGCCGCCAGCACCACCCGGGCCGGCCGGCGCGCGTCGTAGGAAATACGGACGGAGGTGCCGGGCGAGAAGCGCGGCGGGCGGCGCAACGGGGTGTGGCCGCGCGGCCGGGTGAGCACCACCTCGGCCCTGCGTGCCGCGCCGGGGCCGTCGATCGCGGCCGGCGCGGAGAAGGTGAGCAACGGCGCGCTGTCGAGTTCGCCGTGGATGTCCGTCTCGGCAACCACGGTGGCCACCGCCGGTACGCCCCGGCGGCGCACGACGTGGCGAAGGCGTACTTCGGCGGCGCACCAGAGCAGCAGCGCGCCGCCGAACAGCGCGAGCACCGCGCCGCCCACCGTCGCCGTCGTCGTCTCCACCCCTCGGCCCCCAGCTCTGTCCACAGCCTGTGGACAGAGCTTCACAGCCGGGGGCCAACGGGGGAGAGCTGTTCGCCGACCGGCAGGCGAACCAGGGGGTACGGAGGGATGAACCGGGCCGCCGGCAGCACTCGGGCCGGCCCGGCCGACGGGGCCACCGGGCCTGACTGTCGGGGGTCGCCAGGCCCTGGCTGCCGGGGTCCGGGCCCTGGCTGCCGGGGTGCTCAGCCGGCCGGCTGGATGAACCCCTGCTCGGTGAGCAGCCGCAGCGACTCCGGCACCCGGTCCCGCAGCACCACCCGGTCCTCGCCGAGCAGTTGCGCGATGGCGTCCACGATCTCGCCCGCCGAGAGCGTCCCGTCGCAGACCCCGGCGAACCCGGCACCCACCGTGTCCACCTTGGTGGCCCGGCGCATGCCCCGGTTGTGCCGGAGGATCACGTGCTCGGGGTCCTCCGCCCCGGGCGCGCCGACCTGCTCCTGCACCACCTCGTCGGCCAGCACGTACCGGGCCGCGAGCAGCCCGGCGTCGTCGTGCGTCCGCAGGAAGTCCTGCCGGGCGAACCACTCCTCGATGTGCGGGCCGAGCGGCTGCTCGACCGGGTGCGGCCACTCCTCCACCCGGACGGTCGGCCGCTCGGCGCCACCCGCCCGCAGCGTGATCCAGCCGAAGCCGATTCCCTCGACCCGGCCCGCCTCGAACGCGTCCAGCCACTCCCCGTACCGGGCCTGGTAGTCGCCGCCGGGGCCTCGGTGGTCCCCGCCGTCGCGCAGCCACAACTCGGCGTACTGGGCGACGTCCTGGACCTCCCGCTGGACGATCCAGGCGTCCAGGCCGGTGCCGGCCACCCAGCCGGCCAGCCGCTCGTGCCAGTCCTCGCCCTTGACGTGCTGCCAGTTGGCGAGCAACTGGCAGTAGCCGCCGGGCTCCAGGTGAGAGGCGGCGGAGCGGACCAGGCTGCGGCAGAGGTCGTCACCGGCCATCCCACCGTCGCGGTAGGTGAACCGGCCCGAGGGCGAGATCACGAACGGCGGGTTGGAGACGATCAGGTCGAACCTGCGCTCAGCGACCGGCTCGAAGAGGCTGCCGGCCGCGGTGTCGGTGTTCTCGAAACCGGAGAGCGCGAGGGTCAGTTCGGTGAACCGGAGTGCGCGCGCGTTGAGGTCGGTGGCGGTGACGCGCTGGGCGTGGCGGGCGGCGTGCAGCGCCTGCACACCGGAGCCCGAACCGAGGTCCAGGGCGGCGCGGACGGGCCTGCGCACGGTGATGTTGGCCAGCGTGGTGGACGCGCCGCCCACCCCGAGCACCAGGTCCTTGCGGGCCACGCCGTGGGCGGTCTCGCCGGAGCCGATCCCGCCCGCACCGCCGACCGCGCAGCCCAGGTCGGAGACCACCCAGGCGTCCGAACTCGGCAGCCCGGATACCTCGTTGGCATACGGGCGGATGTCCACGGTGGCCCGCACCAGATCGCCGTCCGGGCGCAGCCAGCCGTCGGCCAGGCAGTCCTCGACCGGCAGTGCGGCGGCGGCCGCCCGGTACGGCACGGGCTGCTGGAGCAGGAACAGCCGTACCAGCGTCTCCAGCGGGCTGCCCCCGCGGGTCGCGCGCAGTGCCGGCACCGCCTCGCTGCGGGCCAGCGCCGCGTACCCGGTGGGCCCGAGCAGGTCGAGGCAGCCGTCGGCGGTGAACGAGGCGGCGAGCAGCGCCTCGCGCAGCTTGGCGAGGCGGGTCGGGTCGAGAACGGGGCTACTGATCACCCCGCCATTGTCCCCCGGGCCGCGGGGCACGCCCGCCCGCTCGGGCGCCCGACGCGGGCCCGGTCCGCCGTGAGCACCGGTCCCCTGGGGTCCCCGGGTCCGCGAGTCCGCCGCAGGCACCGGCCCCCTGGGGTCCCCGGGTCCGCGAGTCCGCCGCAGGCACCGGTCCGCTGCGGGCACCGCTCCCGGCATGGCGCCGACAGCGGAAGCGCCCCCGCCGGCCGAGGGCCGACAGGGGCGTGGTGCTCCGGAGCTTGGCGCGCAGCGCCCGCGTCAGCTCACCGAGGGCGCCGGGCTGGACGGGGTGGCTGAGGCGGACGGGGCCGGCGTGCCACCGGCGTCCGTGGGCGTTGCACCGGCGGCCGGGCTCGCCGGATCCGTCGAGCCCGGCGCGGGCGTACCGGTCGCGTCGCCGGCCGCCGGGGTGCCGCCCGCGCCTGACGAGCCGCTCGCCCCCGCGGTCGGCGCCGCGGCGGCCGCGCCCGGCTTGCAGCCCTGTTGCTTGGCCATCGCGGCACCGAGCTCGCCGCGCTGGAGCTTGGCCTGTGCCTGGGTGGAGAGCGAGGCCAGCTGCTGCACCTGGTCGGCGACGCTGCGCAGCCCGTCCGCGAACTTCGCCTGGTCGGTGTTGGACAGCCCGTCCAGCTTCTTCTGGACGTCCAGGTAGCCGTCGGCCGCCTTGTTCAGCTCGGTGACGGTGTCCTTCTGCAGGGTCGCGCCGTCATCCACCTTGGGTGCCCCGGCCGAGTCGATGGCCGCGGCGATGTCCTGGTTGGTCTTGGCCAGCCGCCCGATGTCCGCGGAGAGGCGCTTCTGCAGGTCGGCCGGAGCCTCGCCGGTCTTCACCTGCCCGGTGTCCGAGAGCGCGGCCTGCGCCTGGGCGATCGGGTCCTTGGCCGCGCCGCAGACGCTGGTCGCCCAGGACTCCAGCTGCTTGCTGTTGTCGTCGCCGCAGCCGACGGCGCCGAACGCAAGCAGCGCGCCGAGCGCGGGTACGGCCAGCAGTCGCTTGTTCACCGGGAGAAGCCTTTCGGTTTCGGTCGTCTTCGGTCGTCGAACTGCGAACCTACACGGCCGCCGACCCGCCCCCGGTTCCCCCGTCCCGCCCCCGCACCGGCCCCGGCCCGGTACGGCCCCGGGAGGGGCCCGGGCGCCACCCCGGTGCAGAGCCGGTGCGGAACCGGTGCAGAGCCGGTGCGGAGCGGGCTCAAGGAACCCGTGCGGGCCCGGTTCGAGCACGCTTCAGGCCCGGCTGACGGGCGCATCAGGCCCGGGTTCAAGCGCGCGTCAGGCCCGCTCGACCCGGATCGGATCGCCCGGCCGGACGGTACGCAACACCTGGGCGTCGCCGTCCAGCTCGCCGAGGATGTTGCACGGGCTGGCCAGCCGGCACTCCCCGTCCCGCGAGATCGGCGTCGGACCGTACGGGAGCGCGAGGCTGTCGCCGTCCGTCCAGAACGCCACCGTGCCGGGCTCGACGACCTGCCGTGCGTCGTGCTCCCGCAGCACGCTGACCGGGGTGTCGAAATAGACCTCCTCGCCCCAGGTGTTCGCCGACGAACTGATCGGCAGTGTGGCCCAGAGCAGCTCGGAGGTGGGCGTGGCCGCCAGCGTGGCGGTCGCCTGACCGGCCGGCCACAGAATGCGTATCCGCATGGATTCCCTCTTCTACGACAGGTCCGATCACCGATCGGACCCGGTCGTGCCGAGAGCAGCGAACCGCCAGGATCAACAATTTGTCAAAGCACGCCCGGGAATTGGACCATCCGGGACCTCGGGAGCAGGAAAACGAGCGGCCTCAGGGACCGGGGAGACGAGCGACCTCGGACTCGGAAAATCCGAGGCCCGGGTCAGACCGCCACGGCGTCGACCGAGACCGGCCAGCTCATCCGGATCAGGCCACCGCCGGAGCCGCTGGTGACCTCCAGGTCCTCGACCAGTCCGGTGATGACCGCGAGGCCCAGGGTGTCCTCGTCCGGATCGGCCCCTGCGGCCGCGCCCGGAGCCGGGACGCTGGCGGGGCCCGCCTCGTCCTCGACCTCGATGAGGAAACGCTTCTCCTGGTCCGTGAGCGCCACCCGGACCGCACCGGTAACGCCACCGCGCTGGTGCAGACCGACGGCACGGGAGCACGCCTCACCCACGGCGAGCCGCACCTCGTCGAGCACCGACTCGTCGACCCCCGCTCGTCTCGCGACTGCCGCGGCGACCAGCCGGGCCGTACGCACATGCTCGGGAAGCGCACTGAATCGAAGTTCGACGGTTGCCATCTTCTCCCCCTCGGGGTGTCCGACCGGGGCCGGGCATGCGGCCCCGCGGGCCGGTCTCACCGGCCCTGAGGCGGCCGGGGCGGCCGGGGCCACGAGGGCCCCGGCGCACCCGGACGCATGGATCGGGCGGACCGGCACAGAGGCCGGCCCGGCCGCGTCAGTCGGTCGAGTTGACCGCGTCGTCCACCGAGGTGTGGATCGGGAAGACCTTGGTCAGGCCGGTGATACGGAAGATCTTCAGGATGCGCTCCTGGTTGCACACCAGGCGCAGCGAGCCCTCGTGGGCCCGCACTCGCTTCAGACCGCCCACCAGCACGCCCAGACCGGTCGAGTCGAGGAAGTCCACGCCCTCCATGTCGACGACGAGGTGGTAGTTGCCGTCGTTGACGAGCTCGACCAACTGCTCACGCAGCTTCGGGGCGGTGTACACATCGATCTCGCCGCCAACCTCGACGACCGTGCGATCGCCGACTGTACGGGTCGACAGGGACAGGTCCACGGAACCTCCAGCACCTTGCCTTGCTACGTCATTGCGATCTTCGGCCGGACGGCCGCCACCGCATGGTCGCGAGCCCCGGGCACGCCCAGCCAACGCGTGGCAAGCCTCAGCGCTGCGACCCCCGGCCGTACGGCCGTCACGGCCACATTCAACCACCTGCGACCATGCCCGCACGATGGCTTACAACGATTCTCCGTCACGCCGGTGACACACTGGGTCCTCATGCCGCCCCGTCACAGCCTGCCCGAGGCACTGCTCACGACCCTGTCCACCACCCGGGGGCGGTCGGACCGGCTCACCCATACGGAGCACCTTCCCGCCCGAGCCGCCCGTTATTCGCCATGGCCCGACTCGATCCGGCCCGAGATCGTGACCGCCGCCCGGGAGCTTGGCGCGGAACAGCCCTGGGCCCATCAGGCAGAAGCGATGAATCTGGCCAAAAGCGGCCATTCTGTGGTGATCGCCACAGGCACCGCCTCGGGCAAGTCGCTCGGCTATCTGGCCCCGGTGCTCAGCGACCTGCTGGACGGCACCGAGGCCCGCAACGGCCGCGGCGCCACCGCGCTGTACCTGGCCCCGACCAAGGCGCTCGCCGCCGACCAGCGCCGCCGGGCCGCCGAACTCGCCCCGCCCCGGGTCCGGGCCGCCCTCTACGACGGCGACACCCCGCCCGAGGAGCGCGAGTGGGTCCGCCAGTACGCCTCGTACGTGCTCACCAAC
The DNA here is from genome assembly GCF_055579305.1 of Kitasatospora sp. NPDC032757. Classification (NCBI taxonomy): domain Bacteria; kingdom Bacillati; phylum Actinomycetota; class Actinomycetes; order Kitasatosporales; family Streptomycetaceae; genus Kitasatospora; species Kitasatospora sp. NPDC032757. The sequence continues at coordinate 65,636 of NZ_JBVINN010000010.1, forward strand.
CCGGACATGCTGCACCGCGGCATCCTGCCCGCCCATGCCCGCTGGTCCTCCTTCCTCAAAACGCTGCGCTACGTGGTGGTGGACGAGTGCCACAGCTACCGGGGCGTCTTCGGCTCGCACGTTGCCCAGGTACTGCGGCGGCTGCGCCGGATCTGCGCCCGGTACGGCTCCTCGCCCACCTTCCTGCTCGCCTCGGCCACCACCGCCGACCCGGCCGCCACCGCCCACCGGCTCACCGGGGTACCCGCCGAGGCGGTCACCGAGGACGCCTCGCCGCGCGGCCCGATGCTCTTCGGCCTCTGGGAGCCGCCGCTCACGGAGAACGTCGGCGAGCACGGCGCACCCGTCCGCCGGACGGCCACCGCCGAGGCCGCCCACCTGCTGACCGACCTGGTCGAGCGGCAGACCCGCACCGTCGTCTTCGTCCGCTCCCGCCGCGCCGCCGAACTCGTCGCGCTGCAGGCCCAGGACCAGCTCGGCCGACCGCTCGCCGACCGGGTGGCCGCCTACCGCGGCGGCTACCTCGCCGACGAACGCCGGGCCCTCGAACGCGACCTGCACACCGGCCGGCTCCTCGGCCTCGCCTCCACCTCCGCTCTCGAACTCGGCGTCGACATCTCCGGCCTCGATGCCGTCCTGATGGCCGGCTACCCCGGCACCCGGGCCTCGCTCTGGCAGCAGGCCGGCCGGGCCGGGCGCGAGGCCCAGGGCGCGCTCGCCATCCTGATCGCCCGCGACGACCCGCTGGACACCTACCTGGTACACCACCCCGAGGCGCTCTTCGCCACACCCGTCGAAGCCACCGTGCTCGACCCCGACAACCCGCACGTGCTCGCCCCGCACCTGTGCGCGGCCGCCGCCGAACTGCCGCTCACCGATGCCGACCTGGAGCTGTTCGGCCCCTCCGCCGGCCCGCTGCTGCCCGTCCTGGAACGCCGCGGACTGCTCCGCCGCCGTGGCGAGGCCTGGTACTGGACCCGCCGCGAACGGGCCGCTGACGCAGTCGACCTGCGCGGCAGCGGCGGCAGCCCGGTGCAGATCGTCGAGGCCCCGACCGGGCGGCTGCTCGGCACGGTGGACGCCTCCGCCGCCCACACCACCGTCCACACCGGAGCCGTCCACCTCCACCAGGGGCGCAGCTACCTCGTCCGCGAACTCGACCTGGAGACCTCCGTCGCGCTGGTCGAGCCGGCCGACCCGCCGTACACGACGGCCGCCCGGGACATCACCTCCATCTCCGTACTCTCCACCGACACCTCCGTCGACTGGGGCGAAGGCCGGCTCAGCTTCGGCTCGGTGGAGGTGGTCAACCAGGTGGTCGGCTACCTCCGCAAGCGGATCTCCACCGGGGAGATCATGGGCGAGACCAAGCTCGACCTGCCGCCCCGCACCCTGCGCACCCGGGCGGTCTGGTGGTCCGTCACCGAGGACCAGCTCCTCGACGCGGACATCCCGCCCGACCAGCTGCCCGGAGCCGCCCACGCCGCCGAGCACGCCTCCATCGGGCTGCTGCCGCTGTTCGCCACCTGTGACCGCTGGGACATCGGGGGCGTCTCGGTGCCTCTGCACCCCGACACCGAGCTGCCCACCGTGTTCGTCTACGACGGCCACCCCGGCGGGGCCGGGTTCGCCGAACGCGGTTTTCAGCGGGCCGTCCAGTGGCTGACGGCCACCCGGGAGGCGATCGCCGCCTGCGAGTGCGAGCGCGGGTGCCCCTCGTGCGTGCAGTCGCCCAAATGCGGCAACGGCAACGACCCGTTGGACAAGGCGGCCGCCGTCCGACTCCTGGACATCCTGCTCGCCGGTGCCCCGACGGCGCCGAGCGAAGCCGGGGCCGCGACCCGGCCGGCCCGGGAATCGGCCCAGGAGGCGGCGGAGGAGGCTCAGGAGGCGGCCCGGGAGGTGGCAGAGGAGGCGGCGGAAGCCGACGCCTCCGCCGAGACCGGGGAGGACTCATGAGCCACCCGCCGTCGCACTGAGGCCGGCATCCGCCACGGCACCCACCGTGGCGGCTGCCGTGGCGGACGTCGCGGCATCCGCCACGGCAGCCGTCGCGCGGACCGGGCCGGCGCGGGACCGTGCACGGGCCGGTCCGACCGGCAGCCGCACGGGCAGCCCACCGACCGGCACTTCGGCCACCACCTCGACGGCGTCCGCCTCCCGGTCCACCGTGCAGGAGACCACGGTGGCCGCCTGCGCGGCGGCGATCCCGGCCGCCCGCCCGCAACCGCCGTCCACGTCCAGCAGCAGCCGGTCCGCGGCCGCGAGGGCCGCCAGGTCGGCGGCGGACTCCGCCCGGTGCCGGGCGCCGGCCACCGCACCCACCGCGAGCGTGGCCGTGAACGCTGCGCACCCGAGCACCGCGAACGCGACCAGCCACACCGTCGCGGACCCAGCGTCGGCCCCGCGCCCCGCAGGCGCCCGGGCGGTGCGGACCCGCGCCACCCTCCGCACCGCTGCGGCAAGCCCGGCCGCAGCCCGCCTCAGGGCGGCCACGGGCCACCACCGCCTCCGCCACCCGCCAGGGTGTCCTCCCGTGCCGCCACGGCCGCCGCGCCCAGCCGCACCGAGAGCAGCGAGCCGAGCCGGCCGGGCGGCGACGACGGTGCGTCCACCGTGACCCTGACGGTGTCGGCCGCCACCACGATCTGCACGTCCGCCCCGGACGGGGCCGCCGAACGGGCGATAGCGGCGGCGTCCGCCTCCCCGCGCGCGGCCGCCCTGGCACCCACGCTCGCCGCGTCCACGCAGCGGATCTGTGCGCCCGCCGCGAGCACGCCCCAGATCAGCATCACGGCGAGCAGCACCAACGCCGGCAGGGCGACCGCCGTCTCGGCCGTGACGAAGCCCGCATCGCCCCGACGCAGGCCCCTGCGCCGCTGGCCCCGACCCTGATTGGGGACCCGAATGCGGCGGCTCCCGGTGTGCCGACGGATCGACCGAGGCCGCTCCGCCGACGGATCATCACGTCGCATGGAGCGCCCGGTCCAGGAGCTCGGTCAACCCGCCGATCATGGTCGGACTGGTCACCACCTTGTACAGCCCGGCCGCCAGGGCGCACGCCCCGAGCGTGCCGACCGCATACTCAGCCGTGGTCATCCCGGCGTCCGACCTGCCCCTGACCCGGACCGACCGCCGGGCCCGCCCGGCCACCCACAGGCCCCGGCGCCGGCACAGCTCGTACAGGCGACGGCCGGGACGCCCGTCGCCGATCTCCGGTGTGATCACTACGGTCATGGAACTCTCCTCCGATGATTGATGGTTGACATCGATTTCCCAAGCGGACATTGCCCCGCACCAGGCGGGCACCGCCCCGCACAGGACCTCCCGCACAGGACCTCCCGCACAGGGCCTCCCGCGCGGACACCACCCCGCCCGTACCCTCCCGACACCGGCTCACATCGCCTGGGCGAAGCGAGTGGTGAGCCCGATGACCACCGGGACGACGCTGATCAGCACGAACGCCGGGAGGAAGCAGAGCCCCAACGGCGCCGTCGCGAGGACCCCGGCGCGGCGGACGCGGGCGTGCGCCGTACGGGCGGCCGCCGTCCGCCGGCCGTGTGCCAGACCGATCAGCGGCCCGGCCGCCGGAGCCCCGCTGAGGCTCGTCCGGACCAGACAGCGGGCCAGCGGCGCCAACGCCGGGCGCTCCTCGCCCAACCTGGTCCAGCAGACCTCCGGCGGTGCTCCCAGAGCCAGTTCCGCCGCGATCGACACCAGCCGGGGCCCCATGGGGGCGCCGACGCTCCGGCCGACCGCCGCCACCGCCACGGCCGGCGAGGCCGCCGAACCGAGGCAGGCCGCCAGCAGCTCCGCCGTGAGCGGAAGCTGCCGGGTGAGCTGCTCCTCCTCCAGGGCAGCCCGCCGTTCGTCCGGGGACCTCGCCTTCGGCAGCCACCGGCACAGCGCGGCGGTCAGCAGGACGCCCACCGCCAGTCCGGCGCCGCCGCCCAGCGCCACGGCCGCACCGAGCCCGGCAGCGACCGCCAAGGCCGCCCGCCGGGCGCGCCCCGCGCCGTCGGCCCCCGGCGCCGGGATCCGCGCGCCCCGCTTGCCCCGCACCGGCCCTCCCCACCGCCGGGCGGCCCGCCCGAGGGGCCGGCCCCGGGCCCGGATCCAGGCCGACCTCCGACGCCCCGCCCACCGCATCGCTCCTCGCCGCAGGAGCAATGCTCCCGCTGCCACCATCGGCACCGCCGGCACCAGGACGCTCCAACCGGCCCCCGGCTTCATGTCGACATCACCTCGGCCCGGAACGACCCGCTCGGCCGCCCCGGCCGCGCCTTCGTGCGCGAGATGCCGCACCGCCACCGGCCATCGCCGACCCAGGCCGCACCCCCGGCCCGGAGCTCCTCCCGTTCAGCACTCCTGGGCGCTTCCACGGCCCCTCGCGCCGCCGCCCGGACGATCCGCGCCGTCCACGCCAGGCCCAGCCCCTCCAGGGCCGCCCCGCCCGCCAGACAGGCCAGCCCGGCGGGAGTGTGGAGCAGGACGGCCACCGGCCGGGCCCCGAGCGCCACCCCGAGCAGCAGCCCGGCTACGGGGAGCGCCGCCAGGACGGCGATCGTGGTCCGCGGCGCCGCCAGCTCCGCGGCGATCTCCTCGGCCAGCACCTGCTCCGCGCGCAGCGCCTCGGCGACCCCGTCCAGCCCGGCCGCCAGGCCCGAACCCCCGTCGGCAGTGACCCGCCAGCAGGCGGCGATCGCCGTCGCCCCGCTGCCGCCCGGCAGCTCGGCGAGCAGTTGGAACGCCAGCGGGACGTCCCCGCCGTAGCGGCCGGCCGCCAGTCGGGCCACCGGCTCCTCGCCGATCCGGCGCAGCGCCTCGCGGTCCGCGGCAATACGCGTCGTCACCACGTGCAGCGCCTGTTCGGGTGTCGCCCCGCTCCGCAACTCCCCTGCCAGCCCGGCACAGAGCTCGACGATCGCCGCCGACCGGCGCCGGGCCGCCGCCGTCACGCTGCGCCGCTGCCGCCAGCGGCGCAGCGGAAGGTAGGCCAGTGCGGCCGCCAGCAGCGGGACGGGCGAGCCCACCCCCGGCCATGACGCCAACCCTGCCGGGAACAGCAGCAGTTCGGGCATCAGCCAATCTGGTCTGCGGAGCGGCCACCACCTGGCATCCACCACCGCCGGGCCCCGGCGCGCGGCCCTCCTCCTGCTGCCGTCGCCTCCCCCACCGCCGTCACCGGCCGGCAGGAGCACATGCCGGCGAGCGCCCGCCGCCGCCCGCTGCAGCGCGTACCACCCGGCCGACGCCGCGACGCAGAGCACCGTCACCCAGCACAGCAACAGCTGATCTTTCGCCATGTCAGCGACCACCCTTCTCCCCGGCCTTCCCTCGCCATCGCCCGAGCAGTGCCCAGGCGCCCGCCACACACCCGCACAGCAGCAGGACGAACAGCCCTTCCACCGCCCGTACCGCCGTCACGGCAGCCCCCCGGCGAGCGTCACCCCGCGCGCCGCCAGCAGCCGGAGCAGCCGCTCCCAGCCCTCGCCGGGGAGGGCTGTGCCGTCCGCCGCGAAGGTCACCGCCGGTGTGGTGACGGCCAGGCCGTCGCGATCACCGGCCAGTGTGTGGATCTCGGCGACCCGGCGCCGTCCGGAGGCCGGCTCCCGCACCAGGTGCACCACCAGGTCGAGGGCGGCCCGGAGTTGGCTGTGCAGGGCCGGCCGGTCCAGCCCGGCGAGCGACCCGAGCGCCTCCAGCCGGACCGGCACGTCCGCCGCGGTGTTCGCGTGGACGGTGCCGCAGCCACCCTCGTGGCCGGTGTTCAACGCCGCCAGCAAGTCCGACACTTCGGCGCCCCGGACCTCCCCGACGACCAGCCGGTCCGGACGCATCCGCAGGGCCTGCCGGACGAGGTCGCGCAGGGTGAGCTCGCCGAGCCCCTCCTGGTTGGGCGGGCGGCTCTGCAGCCGGACCACGTGCGGGTGGGCCGGCCGCAGCTCGGCCGAGTCCTCCACGACGACGATCCGCTCGTCCGGCCCGACCAGCCCGAGCAACGCCGCCAGGAGGGTTGTCTTCCCCGTCCCCGTCCCGCCACTGATCAGCAGGGACAGCCGCGCCCGCAGGATGCCCGCCAGCAGCTCGGCACCGGCCGCGGGCAGCGCCCCGCCGGCCACCAGCTCGTCGAGTGTGAACGGGCGCGGCCGGCAGACCCGCAGGGAGATGTGGGTGCAGCCGGTGGCGATCGGCGGCAGCACCGCGTGCAGCCGGGTGCCGTCCGGCAGCCGCGCGTCCACCCAGGGCCGGGCATCGTCCAGCCGTCGCCCGGCCGCGGTCGCGAGCCGGTGCGCCAGCCGCCGGACCGCCTCGGCGTCGGTGAAGCGGACCCCGGCGGCCCGCCGGAGCCCGCCGCCCCGGTCGACCCAGACCTCGTCCGGGCCGTTGACCAGGACGTCCGTGACGTCCGGCGCCGCCAGCAGCCGGTCCAGCGGGCCCGCACCCACCAGCTCGGCCCGCAGCGATCGCACGGTGTCGAGGACGTCGTCGCCCCCGAGCGGCGGCCGGGTGGCCCGCAGCACCGCCGCGACGGACCCGGCCGTCGGCGGCGCTCCGGACTCGGCCAGCCTGAGCCTCACGGCGTCGACCAGCGCGGCCGTACGTTCCTCCCGGGCCGTGCGCCCGTACGGGGGCGGCTCGGCCCGGGAACCCGGCTCCGGGGGCCCGCCGGTCGCCGTGACGCTCCTGAGCAGCCGGTGCTCCCGCGCACCGCTGCCCCGGCCACCGGCACCGGCACCGAGGCCGCCCCCGGCCGCATTGCCTGTTCTGCGCAGACGGACCATCAGTAGACACCTCCTCCGACCGCCGGAACCGGCGGCAGCACCTCGTCCAGGAAGGTTTCGCAGAAGCGCGCCAGCGGGCCGTTCTCACGGATCCCGGGCGGCACGCCCTGCTCGACGTCGGCGGCCAGCCCGGGCTCCGCGCCCAGCTCTCCGGCGAGCCGCAGCCGCAGCCCCCGCGCGATCCGGTGGGCCGGGAGCCCGAGCGGCCGCATCGGGCGCACCACCATCCGGACGTCGTCGAGCCGCATCCGCACGGACGCCGCGACCCGGTCGGCGGCGGCCACCGCTCTCAGCTCGGCGGGCACCACCAGCAGCGCCGTGTCGGACTGCTCCAGCGCCTGCCCGGCCGCCGGATCGAGGTGGCGCGGCACGTCGACCACGACCAGGCCACCGCGCCGACGGGCGGCTGCCAGCACGCTGCGCATGGCCTCGGGCGGTACGGCGAGCGTGTCACCGCGGTCCCAGGACAGGCAGGACAGCGTGGTCAGCCGTTTCAGCACCGGCAGCGCCTTGGCCAGCTCGGCGCCGCTGACCCTGCCGCGTGAACCGGCCAGGTCGGGCCAGCGCAGGCCGCCGGCCGTCTCGCCGCCGAGCAGGATGTCGAGCCCGCCGCCCAGCGGGTCGCCGTCGACGAGTATGGTCCGCCGGCCCGTGCGCGCGGCCGTGACCGCGAGCGCGCAGGCCAGGGTGGAGGCACCGGCCCCGCCCCGGCCGCCGAGTACCGCGACGGTGAGCGCCGGCGTGCCGACACCCTCCGCCGCGTCGGCGATCCGGTCGAGCAGCCAGGCCTCGGCGTCCGGCAGGAACAGCACGTGCTCAGCGCCGAGTTGGACGGCTCTGACCCAGACCCCGGGGTCGTCGAGGTCCAGCCCGAGCAGCAGCACCCCGGTACGCCGGGGGAGCCCGGCGCACCGCTCGGCCTGGTCGTCGCCGACCAGCACGAGCGACGAGCCCTCCCAGAGCCCGCGCGGCGGCGAGGCACCCCGGATCAGCCGGGGTTCCGTCCCGGCCGCCGCGCAGAGCCGCAGCAGGTGCTCGGCCAGACTCTCGTCCTCGGTGACCACGAGCGGGCCGGCGGCCTCCGGCCCGTGGGTGGAGGCATGGCCGGTGATCGGCGTCGACATGGCGGTCTCCCCTCTGCGGCGTCCGTCCGCGTAGGGCGGTACGGGCGCACGTCCGGACAGGTCCGGCAGACGGCCGACCGGGGGCGCCCTGCTCGGGGCCCGGCAACCGCTGCCGTCCATCACGGTGGGGGGTGATCCTGATTCCGTCAGCCCGGTTCCGAATGCCTGTGGACAACTCGGGCCTGTGGATAACTACGTTCACCCGGACGGAGGGCTATTAAGCAAAGAATTGACGAAACGGCCTCACCGAGAAGAACCGGCACAGCTCACACGAGGCACGGCCGGCCCTCGGGCAGGGTCCGCAAGGATGCCTCCCGCGCCATCTCCGCCATCTCTCCGGAGTCTCGTGACGGATCTCTTCGGGGATCTCACCGTGGGCGCTTCCGGGCCTCCACGGACCTCGCACGGACCCCGGGCAGCGATGAGCAACCGGCAACACAGAGTGACGAAACCAGACGGGTGGGGCCGCCCCCCGACACCCCCTGCAGAGCCGGTGCGGAATCCTCCGCAGAAGCCGTTCAAGCCCTGAAAATGGCCCCGGACGTGCGACGACCCCCGCCGGGGGGGAGAGCGGGGGTCGTCTATCCACAGCCCGACTCGGGGGGGAGGAGCCGGACCGGGTTAGCACGGTCGCGAACGATCCGTGACTTCCATGGTGTACCCGAGCGGCCAGAAACACAAACCCGCACGCCCACGAGTACGCCGAATGGCGGGCTCTTTTGTGGCGCCCTCTATCCTCGGTTCCCGTGGACACCACCGAGAACGCCGACGAGTACGCCGACAAGTCCCCGGGCTCCACTGCCGAGCCCGCCGCGTCGGCCGAGAGCGCCGCCCCGACGCCCCCGGCCGCCCGCCCGCGCCCGGCCGGCCCCAGGACGGCGGCCTTCTTCGATCTCGACAAGACCATCATCGCCAAGTCGAGCGCCCTCGCCTTCAGCCGGCCGTTCTACCAGGGCGGTCTGATCAACCGTCGGGCCGTACTGCGCAGCGCCTACGCCCAGTTCGTCTTCCTGGTCGGCGGCGCGGACCACGACCAGATGGAGAAGATGCGCGAGTACCTCTCCGCGCTCACCCGGGGCTGGAACGTCCAGCAGGTCCGCGAGATCGTCGCCGAGACCCTGCACAACCTCATCGACCCGATCATCTACGACGAGGCCGCCTCCCTGATCGAGCAGCACCATGCGGCCGGCCGCGACGTGGTGATCGTCAGCAGCTCCGGGTCCGAGGTGGTCGAGCCGATCGGCGCGCTGCTCGGCGCGGACCATGTGATCGCCACCCGGCTGAAGATCGAGGACGGCTGCTACACCGGCGAGATCGACTACTACGCCTACGCCGAGAACAAGGCGGCCGCCATCCGGGAGTTGGCCGAGTCCGAGGGCTACGACCTCTCCGAGTGCTACGCCTACAGCGACTCCTCCACCGACCTGCCGCTGCTGGAGGCGGTGGGTCACCCTTCCGCCGTCAACCCGGACCGCGCCCTGCGCAAGGAGGCGGTGGCGCGCGAGTGGCCGGTGCTGGTCTTCGACCGACCGGTGGAACTGCGGCGGCGGCTCCCGGAGTTCTCCGCACCGAGCCGCTCGGTGCTGACCGCGGTGGCGATCGGCACGGCGGTGCTGACCGCCGGAGTGATCTGGTACGCGGCGCGGCGGCGCCGCCCGGCGGCCTGAGCGACCGACCGTCCCGCCCGTTCGGGGCTCCGCCCCGGCGCCCGAACGGCCTGCCGCCCCAGTTGCAGGCTCCGGGGCACAACAAGCCCAACCAGTATGGTTTGGTACAAAACGGGCAAAAGCCGAAGACTTCTCGTTTCGGGTTCCCCTTTCGCCCGAAACGCGATACAAATGAAGCACGGCCCGCGAGACCCGGTCAGGACCCGAAGAGGTCAAACCGACAACGCAGTTCAGGCCCCACGGACCGCGTACAGATAACCGAGCACCCACATGCAGCCGACCCGCTGTCGGGCCGCCGCACCAGACGAACGGGCAGGATCCCCGTCTGATGGGCACTTCCGGTGCATGCATGGTCACCCGGTACCTGTACCAGCGGCGGCACCCGGCAGGATCAGGTGCCGCCGCATCTCGCTGTTCGAGCCCGGGATCTCGCCGTTCACGGCGGCGCGGCCTCGGGATCTCGGCGTTCGGGCCGGCCGGGCCGAGTCCGGTCCGGCGGCAGGCCCCGGCGGGCAGGCCGGGGCGGGCCTCCGGTCAGACCATGCCGCGCTGCATCGCTTCGCAGACCGCCGTGCTCTCCCGCACGCCGAGCCGCAGCGCCCGGCCGCAGTGCCCGATCCAGGCCGCCAGGCCCTCCTCCGTCCCCGCCAGGTAGCCGGCCAGCGCCCGCCGGTAGGCGTCCGTGCCGAGCTCCGCGAGCCCGACCTCGGCCGGGCAGATCGACTTCGGGTCGAGCCCCTCCGCGAGCAGCACGATCCGCTGCGCGGCCCGCGCGATCACGCCGTTGTGCGAGCCGAACGGCCGCAGCGCGAGCAGCTCCCCGTGCACCACCGAAGCCACCACCAGGGCCGGCGTCCCCACGCCCTGGCCCTCCGCGCGGGCGACCAGCAGCCGGGAGAGCTGGTCGAGCCGGGCGGCGACCTCCTCGGCCCCGGGGGCCGGCGGCAGGGCGGGCACCGGCTCGCCGGCCGCAGGGTCGGCCTCGACGCTCTCCACCGCCTTGAGCTCCAGCGGGAACAGCTCCTCGGCGACCTCGCCGGCCTGCCGCGGCCGCCCGGCGGCGGCGTCGGCGTCGCCGACCGCCAGCAGGTGCAGCCGGGCCAGCACCTGGAGCGGCGAGTGCCGCCAGACGCTCAGCAGCTGGCCGGATTCGGCGGCGATCCGCAGGGCGGCGCCGACCGTACGCGACTCGTGGTCGGCGCTGAAGTCACTGCGGCGCCGGACCTCCTCCAGCGGCCAGTCCGCCCCGGCCAGCGCCGCCGACGCGCGGGCGCCGCGCAGCGCGGATTCGGAGGTGACCTCGGCCGCGCGGCGGCGCATCACCCGGTGCCCGTAGAGGCGGTCGACGGCCTTGCGCACCTCGGCCACCGCGTCGGGCACCCCGGGGAGCTGGGCCAGCGGGGCGAGGGGATCTGTTCCAGTGCTCACCTACCCGAGAGTAATGAAAGAAGGGCCCCTCCCGAAACAGCAACCCCGGATCACCCGTTAGAGGCAATCCTCACTCCCCTCCGCCGGGGAGCCCGAAACCCCGGATAGCATGAGCGCTATCGGAGACGATAACGATTTCCAATTCTGGAGATCGTCGACGTCGGCGCAGGGCGGAAGCGGCACGGAAGGGCGACGCGGAAGCAGCGCGACGAGACATCGATCAAGCGGCCCCGCGCATGGGCCTCAGAGCGAGAGCCGGAGTCCCAGATGAAGATCGCGTTCGTCGGCAAGGGCGGCAGCGGCAAGACCACGCTGTCCGCACTGTTCATCCGCCACCTGGCCGCCGCGGGCCGCCCGGTCATCGCCGTCGACGCCGACATCAACCAGCACCTCGGCCCCGCCCTGGGACTGACGGACGCCCAGGCCGCGGAGCTGCCCTCGCTCGGCGCCCACCTGCCCGAGATCAAGGAGTACCTGCGTGGCAGCAACCCGCTGATCCGGTCCGCCGAGGAGATGATCAAGACCACGCCGCCCGGCCGCGGTTCGCGGCTGCTCCGGATCGTCGAGGAGAACCCGGTGTACGCGGCCTGCGCCCGGCCGATCGCGCTGGACGAAGGGTCGGTCCGCCTGCTGGCCACCGGCGCCTTCACCGAGGAGGACCTCGGCGTCGCCTGCTACCACTCCAAGGTCGGCGCGGTCGAGCTGCTGCTCAACCACCTGGTCGACGGCCCGGACGAGTACGTCGTCACCGACATGACGGCGGGCTCCGACTCCTTCGCCTCCGGACTGTTCACCCGGTTCGACGTGACCTTCCTGGTCGCCGAGCCGACTCGCAAGGGCGTCTCGGTGTACCGCCAGTACAAGGACTACGCGCGCGACTTCGGCGTCGAGCTCCGGGTGATCGGCAACAAGGTGCAGGGCCGCGACGACCTGGAGTTCCTCCACCGTGAGGTCGGCGAGGACCTGCTGACCACCTTCGGCCACTCCGACTGGGTGCGCCGGCTGGAGCAGGGCGCGGAACCGCCGCTGCGGGCGCTGGAGCCGGGCAACCGCGCGGTGCTGGAGCAGCTGCGCAGCGAGGCCGACGCCGCCCACGACCGGCGGGACGCCCCCCGCTACACCGAGCAGGCCGTCCTCTTCCACCTCCGCAATGCCGAGAGCTGGGCCAACTCCAAGGTCGGCATCGACCTCGCCACCCAGGTGGACCACGGGTTCGTGCTCGGCGGCGAGCAGCACGCCACGGCCGGTGCGCACTGACGCCCACAGCACGAACCGCCCGACGACACGCGTGGCCCGACCACACGACCGAAGACGGCGCGCGGGGCACCGAACGGGCTGTGGCCTTCCTCCATTCGGAGGGAGGCCACAGCCCGTTCTCGCACGCCTCGGCCGGACCCCAGCCGGGCCCCGCCCACCCTGTCCGGGCGTCAGCAGATTCCCGTCAGTTCGACTACCACCCAATGGGGTGAATCCAGGGGTTCAGCGCTACCGCCCGGGATGACGCTGTGCAAAGCTTTCATTACCCTCGGTTTACCGAGTCTTGATGGTCCTCCCCGAGGCATGGCCGTCCAATGCCTCTCCCATGCCCCTCCGAGGCCCACTGATGGTCCACGGCCCGGCCGGTGACACCCGCACTCCCCGCCGCGCCCACGCCATCCCGCCACACCGTCGCGACCCACGACAGCCGATCCGGCTCCCCCGAGCCCCAACCGGACTCACCACCGGACCTGACTGCGTTCGTTCCCCCGGAAAAGACGGGAAGACAATGACCCTCGACATCTCCAGCGCACCCATCGCCTCCGACACCAACGACCACGCCCCACCGGGCCCGAACTCCCGCACCCACTGGGTGCAGGACCTCTCCGCCTCCCTGGTGGTCTTCCTGATCGCCGTGCCGTTCTCCCTCGGGATCGCCCTGGCCACCGGCGCCCCGCTCACCGCGGGCCTCGCCGCGGCAGCCGTCGGCGGCATCGTGGTCGGCCTCTTCGGCGGCACCCCCCTCCAGGTGAGCGGCCCCTCCGCCGCGCTGACCGTGATCACCGCCGGGCTGATCACCCAGTACGGCTGGCAGGCCACCTGCGCCATCACGCTCGCCGCCGGACTGCTCCAACTCCTGCTCGGCGTCCGGCAGGTGGCCCGCACCGCGCTCGCCGTCTCGCCCGCCATCGTGCACGGCATGCTGGCCGGAGTCGGCCTGACCATCGCCATCGCGCAGCTGCACGTCGTCCTCGGCGGCTCCCCGCAGAGCTCTGCGCTGGCCAACCTGCTCGCCCTGCCCGGCCAGTTGGCGGGGCCGCACCCGCCCGCGCTGGCCGTCGGCACGGTCACCGCGGTCGTCGTGCTCGGCTGGCCCCGGATCGGCCGACTCCCGGGCAGGGCCGGGGAGTTCGGCCGCCGGCTGGCCAAGGTGCCGGGCCCGCTGGTGGCCGTCGCCGCCGCCACCGCGCTCGCCATGACCCTCGGCCTGCACCTCGCCCGGGTCGAACTGCCCGCCTGGCAGCCGCACGACCTCGTCCCCGACCTGCCCCACGGGCCGCTCGCCGCGGTCCTGGCCGCCGTGCTGACCGTCACCGCCGTGGCAAGCGTCGAGTCGCTGCTCTCCGCCGTCGCGGTCGACCGGATGTCGCACCGCACCGGGGACCTCGACCGCGAGCTGCGCGGCCAGGGCATCGCCAACATGGTCAGCGGCCTGCTCGGCGGGCTGCCGATCGCCGGTGGCGCGGTACGCAGCACGGCCAACGTCCGGGCCGGGGCGCAGAGTCGCTGGGCCTCGATCCTGCACGGCGTCTGGGTGCTCGCCGTGGCCCTGGCGCTCACCGGCGGGCTGCGCAAGATCCCGCTCTCCGCACTCGCCGCCCTGATCCTGGTCGTCGGCCTGCAGATGGTGAGCTTCGCGCACATCCGCAAGGTGCACCAGCACCGCGAGTTCCCGGTCTACCTGGCCACCGTCCTCGGCGTGGTGCTGCTCGGCGTCCTGCTGGGCGTGGCACTGGGCACCGCGACGGCCGTGCTGCTCGCGCTCTACCGCCTGACCCGCGCCCACGTGGACGTCCTGTCCGGCCCGGACGGATCCGTCACGGTACAGACGCACGGCCCGCTCACCTTCACCGCGGTGCCCCGGCTGAGCCGCGCGCTGGCCGGCATCCCCGCCACGGCCGACGTGACGGTCGTCCACGACGGCTCCTTCCTGGACCACGCGGCGTACGAGACGCTGCACAGCTGGCGGACGGGCCACCAGGCGACCGGCGGTCGGGTGTCGATGACGACGCGGCGCCAGGACGAGGAGGTCCTCGACCCGGACGGGACGATCCGGACGGGCAGCTCTCCCGGTCCGCACCGCTGCCGGGCATGGACGCCCTGGGTCGGCCACCACTGCATCGAGCAGCAAGAGGATCCGCACGGCCGGCTGCTGGACGGCCTCCGTGGGTTCCAGCTGCACACCGCCCCGCTGATCCGCCCCGAGCTGGCCCGGCTGGCCCGGGAGGGACAGACGCCCTCCCAGCTCTTCCTGACCTGCGCGGACTCGCGGATGGTCACCAGCATGATCACCAACAGCGGCCCGGGCGACCTCTTCACCGTGCGCAACGTCGGCAATCTGGTGCCCGCACCGTTCGAGCCGGGCGCCGCCGACGACTCGGTGGCCGCCGCGGTGCAGTACGCCGTGGAGGTGCTGGAGGTGCGGTCCATCACGGTCTGCGGGCACTCCGGCTGCGGCGCGATGAAGGCCCTGCTGGACGGCCTGCACGAGCGCCCGGGGCCGCCGACCCCGCTGGCCCGCTGGCTGCGCAACGGCCGCGGCGCGCTCGACCGGCTGCGCCGTGCCCCCGCCGAGTTCACCGCCCGTCCGGTGGTCGACCTGGTCGAACAGCTCTGCATCACCAACGTGGTCCAGCAACTGGACCAGCTGCTGGCGAACCCCGCGGTGGAGCGCCGGGTCGCCGAGGGCACGCTACGGCTGGTCGGCATGTACTTCGACTTCGCCACCGCCCAGGCCTACGTGCTGGACCACGAGCGCGGCCAGTTCAGTCCGGTCGAGGCGCTCGACGCCGGTGCGACCGGGTCGGCGCCCTGCGACACGCCCGAGCGGGTGAACGAAATCGAACAGATCTCCGCGGCGGAGCTGGGGGCCGCCGGTACGGCCACCGGCGGGGGTGATCCCCGACTGGCCGCCTGAGAGCGGGGCCCGTGCCCTACCTGGCGGGCAGGGGTGCGGGCCCACCTCACCGTTCGACCGTTTCTTCGAGCAGACCGTTCGACTCTCAATCAAAGGTCTACACCAATTCCCCGGAGCCTCTTGTCAAGTGACCGCTTCGCCTGGTGAGCTGTGCGCTGGGACACACGGGACAATCCCCACGCACGGGATTGACCCCGATCATGACTCGATGAGGAGTGCGCGTTGAGCAACGAGAGCCTGGCCAACCTGCTCAAGGAGGAGCGGCGATTCGCCCCGCCGGCAGAGCTCGCCGCAGCCGCCAACGTCACCGCGGCCGCGTACGCGCAGGCCTCCGAGGACCGCCTGGGCTTCTGGGCCGAGCAGGCCCGCCGCCTCAGCTGGGCCGTCGAGCCCACCGAGACGCTGGACTGGTCCAACCCGCCGTTCGCCAAGTGGTTCGCCGACGGCAAGCTCAACGTGGCGTACAACTGCGTCGACCGTCACGTCGAGGCGGGCAACGGCGACCGGGTCGCCATCCACTTCGAGGGCGAGCCCGGCGACAGCCGCTCGATCACCTACGCCCAGCTCAAGGACGAGGTCTCGCAGGCCGCCAACGCACTGCTGGAACTCGGTGTCGCCAAGGGCGACCGGGTCGCGATCTACCTGCCGATGATCGCCGAGGCCGTCGTCGCGATCCTCGCCTGCGCCCGGATCGGTGCCACCCACTCCGTGGTCTTCGGCGGTTTCTCCGCCGACGCGGTGGCCTCCCGCATCCAGGACGCCCGGGCCAAGCTGGTCATCACCGCCGACGGCGGATACCGCCGCGGCAAGCCGTCCGCACTCAAGCCCGCCATCGACGAGGCACTGACCAAGGCCGACGGAGTCGAGCACGTCCTGGTCATCCGCCGCACCGGCCAGGACATCTCCTGGACCGAGGGCCGCGACGTCTGGTGGCACGAGATCACCGAGCGTCAGTCCACCGAGCACACCCCCGAGGCGCACGAGGCCGAGCACCCGCTCTTCATCCTCTACACCTCCGGCACCACCGGCAAGCCCAAGGGCATCCTGCACACCACGGGCGGCTACCTCACCCAGGCCAGCTACACCCACCACGCCGTCTTCGACCTCAAGCCGGAGACCGACGTCTACTGGTGCACCGCCGACATCGGCTGGGTCACCGGCCACTCGTACATCGTCTACGGCCCGCTCTCCAACGGCGCCACCCAGGTCATCTACGAGGGCACCCCGGACACCCCCCACCAGGGCCGGTTCTGGGAGGTCGTCCAGAAGTACGGCGTCACGATCCTCTACACCGCACCCACCGCGATCCGCACCTTCATGAAGTGGGGAGACGACATCCCCGCGAAGTTCGACCTCTCCTCGCTGCGGATCCTGGGCAGCGTCGGCGAGCCGATCAACCCCGAGGCCTGGATCTGGTACCGCGACCACATCGGCGCCGGCAAGACCCCCATCGTGGACACCTGGTGGCAGACCGAAACCGGCGCGATCATGATCAGCCCGCTGCCGGGCGTCACCGAGACCAAGCCCGGCTCCGCCCAGCGCGCCCTCCCGGGCATCGCCGCCACCGTCGTCGACGACGAAGCCCGTGAGGTCCCCAACGGCTCCGGCGGTTACCTCGTGCTCACCGAGCCGTGGCCGTCCATGCTGCGCACCATCTGGGGCGACGACCAGCGCTACATCGACACCTACTGGTCGCGCTTCGAGGGCCGCTACTTCGCCGGTGACGGCGCCAAGAAGGACGAGGACGGCGACATCTGGCTGCTCGGCCGGGTCGACGACGTCATGCTGGTCTCCGGCCACAACATCTCGACCACCGAGGTCGAGTCGGCCCTGGTCGGCCACCCGGCCGTCGCCGAGTCCGCCGTGGTCGGCGCCACCGACGCCACCACAGGCCAGGCGATCGTCGCCTTCGTGATCCTGCGCGGCACCGCCACCGACAGCCCCGAGCTGGTCGACGAGCTGCGGGCGCACGTCAGCCGCACGCTCGGCCCGATCGCCAAGCCGAAGCAGATCAAGGTGGTCGGCGAGCTGCCGAAGACCCGCTCCGGCAAGATCATGCGCCGCCTGCTGCGGGACATCGCCGAGGGCCGCGAGGTCGGCGACACCACCACGCTGGCCGACAGCACGGTGATGAACCTGATCCAGTCCCAGCTCCCGCCCGCGGGCAGCCAGGGCTGACGTACGCCGTGAACGGCGGTGCCCGGGCGGTCGGACCGTCCGGGGCACCGCCGTTCGCACCGGCGCCGTTCACACCTGCGCCGTTGGCACCGGCGCCGGACCGGTCGGCCTCGCCGTGTGCGCCAGGGCCGGCCGGACAGGGCCTACGCCTCCGTGGCCTCCCGGTGGTCCGCGACCAGGGTGCGCAGCGTGCCGTACGCACTCTGTACGAAGCCGCGGCTGCGTAGCGGCGGGGGTGCCCGCCATCACGGCCAGCCCCACCTGCGCGCGGGGGCTGAAGCCGACGAAGGTCGTGAACCCCCGGGTGGCACCCACGTGGTAGACGACCTCGTCCGCCTGCTCCTCGGTCGGCTCGGCGGCCTGGGGGCGGGCCCGTCCCGCGACCGCCCCCGCCTTCCCCGGGACTGAGCGGTTGGTTCCAGCCCAGGCAGATCCACGTCCCGCCGCGGCGCCCGCCGGCCCGCGGGCGCCGGACCTCGCCGAGCGCCGTCCGCAGCGCCGCCGCGTCGGCCCGTTCGGGCAGCTGGACGGCGTCCAGCTCCAGGTGCGCCTGCAGGTAGCGGAGCATGTCGTCGGCCGTGGAACGCAGCGCGGCCGCACCGGGCAGGGCGGCCAGGCGGAAGGACGGGACGCGACGACCGCGCCTGTAGCCGGCGGCGTCCTCGCGGCCGGGGCCGCAGGAGGCGTCCACCAGGCCGAGCGGGCCGCAGACCCGGGCCTCCAGCAGGTCGTCGTAACGCCGGCCGGCCGCGTTGGCCAGGAGCAGGCCGAGCAGCCCGCAGCCCGCAGCCCGCAGCCGAGGTTGGAGTAGCGCACCCGCGCGCCCGGAGCCCCGCGGACGGGGGTCCGGGGCAGGGCCCTGAGCAGGTGGGCCGGACCGAAGGTGGCGTACGGGCTGGTGAACCAGCACGGGGCCATCGCGGGCAGCAGGCCGACCGGCAGCCGGGGCAGTCCCGAGGTGTGGGTGGCCAGGTGGAGCAGGGTGATCGGCCGCTCGTGCGGGTAGCCGGGGGCGGCGTCGACCGGCAGGTAACGGTCGATCGGATCGTCGTAGCCGACCTCGCCCCGGGCGGCCATCTCGGCGAGCAGGAGCCCGGTGAAGGTCTTGGTCACGGAGCCGAGCTCGAATCTGGTGTCGGCTCGGACGGGGCGTTCACGGGAGCGGTCGGAGTGGCCGTGACAGGCGACCGTCCGTTCGTCGCCGCGGATCACCACGACGGCGGCGCCTCCGCCCGGGGCGGCGGCGTGGAACAGCGGGCGGAGCAGGTGGTCGAGGTCCGGGCCCGGCTCGGCGGCCGGGGCGTCGGCAACAGGACGAAGGGCTGAACCGTTCATCGGTCCGCACTCCACCGAGGCTCCGCACTCCGCCGAAGCTCCGCGCTCCGGCACGTGCCCGCGCTCCGGCACGTGCCCGTGCTCCGGTGCTTGTCCGTGTTTCGTCGGGTCTCGGCGCTCCGGCGGACCTCGGTGCCGCGTCGAAGGTCCGTACTTCACCGAAGCTCCGCGCAGAGGCGGACCTCGGTGCTGCATCGAAGGTCCGCGCTCCGCCGGGGCGGCCACGCGGACAGGGTGGGCGGTAAGAGGGGCGGTCTGGGCATCGTCGTGCCTCCAGTACACGGCTGCGCAGCGGCTACGCAACGGCGGGAAGGGGGAACCGCGCCGCCCGGACGGGCAGCGCCTGCGATCGACGACAGGGAGGCGTTCACCCGTCTGCATGCGGCCGGCTCCATTCGGGTGTCATCGGCTGCCGTCGGACGCCAGGCGTCGAAGCAGAACAGGCCGCCAGGCCTTAAGTCCTGAAATATGACAAGAAGCATGCCCGCTTGTGCTTCCGGCTAGAATGTCAAAGACGCATCAAGATCCCCGTCGGAACGTCCAGGGAAGACCTCCCGGATCCACCACGGAATCCACTGCGTCACAGGGCGCGCCGGGAAGTCTGGTCGGCACTGCACCACAGGTGCATCCGTACACCGTTCCCCGCCCCAGGAGGTCACGCGTGGCCAGCCAGCCGCCCGTCAACGAGCCGACGACCCGCCGCCGCCAGCTCCTCGGCAGGCTGTCCTTCCCCGAGCGCACCTACATCACCGACGCCCTGCGCACCGAGACGGTCGGCGGCATCCTGTTGCTCGTCGCCGCCGTGACGGCCCTGATCTGGGCCAATGTCTGGCCGCAGTCGTACGAGAGCGTCCTCGACTACACCATCGGGCCGTCCACCCCGTTCCACCTGGACCTCACCCTGGACGCCTGGGCCAAGGACGGCCTGCTGACGATCTTCTTCTTCGTGGCCGGCATCGAGCTCAAGCGCGAGTTCGTGGCCGGCGAACTGCGCAGCCCCAGCGCCGCCCTGCTACCCGTCATAGCCGCCCTCTGCGGCGTCGCGCTGCCGGCGATCCTGTTCGCCGTGGTCAACTCCGGCGGCGGCGGGCACCCGGGCGGCTGGGCGATCCCGACCGCGACCGACATCGCCTTCGCCCTCGGTGTGCTGGCCGTGGTCGGCAGCCACCTGCCCTCCGCACTGCGGGCCTTCCTGCTCACCCTCGCCGTGGTGGACGACCTGATCGCGATCCTGATCATCGCGATCTTCTACAGCTCCGGCATCAAGTTCTGGGCGCTCGGGCTGTCCTTCGCCGGCCTGGTGCTGTTCTGGTTCCTGCACCGGCACAACGTGCACGGCTGGTACCTGTACGTGCCGCTGGCCTTCGTGATCTGGGCGCTGATGCACGAGAGCGGTGTGCACGCCACGGTGTCGGGCGTCGCGATGGGCCTGATCCTCCGCTGCCACACGGTCGGCGACGAGAAGTACTCCCCGGGCGAGCACATCGAGCACCAGGTCCGCCCCCTCTCGGCCGGGCTGGCCGTCCCCGTCTTCGCCCTGTTCGCCGCCGGGGTGACGATCACCGGGCCGGCGCTGGGCGAGGTGTTCACCCAGGCCACCCCGCTCGGGATCATCCTCGGCCTGTTCGTCGGCAAGACCGTCGGCATCTTCGGCGGAACCCGGCTGACCGCCCGGTTCACCCACGCCGAGCTGAACCCGCAGCTCAAGTGGGCCGACATGTTCGCCGTCTCGGTGCTGGCCGGCATCGGCTTCACCGTCTCGCTGCTGATCAGCGAGCTTGCCTTCCCGGATGACCAGGCGCTGGCCGACCGGTCCAAGGCCGCCGTCCTGGTGGGCTCGCTGCTCTGTGCGCTGGTCGCCACCGTGCTGCTGAAGCTGCGCAACCGGCACTACCGCGAGCTGTGCGAGGAGGAGGACCGCGACCTCGACCACGACGACGTCCCCGACGTCTACCAGCAGGACGATCCGGCTTGGCAGGCCCGGGTGACGAAGCTGGCCGACCACCCGACGGAGGGCGGTCCGGACGGTGACGCCCCGTCCGGACCGGCCGCCCGCGGCTGAGATGCACGGCCCCGCCACGCGGGAGGCAGGGGGAGAGCAACGGGGAGCAGGGGGGACACATCCCTCCGGCGGGGCCCCGGAGTGGTGTGTGACTGACCGCTGGGGGCATGA
Organism: Kitasatospora sp. NPDC032757; assembly: GCF_055579305.1. Classification (NCBI taxonomy): domain Bacteria; kingdom Bacillati; phylum Actinomycetota; class Actinomycetes; order Kitasatosporales; family Streptomycetaceae; genus Kitasatospora; species Kitasatospora sp. NPDC032757. The sequence continues at coordinate 86,500 of NZ_JBVINN010000010.1, forward strand.
TTCTGAGCTGTCGACAGTCCACAGACGCCTCCGGGCCCCCTCCGGCCCCCGGAACCGCACCGCACGGCGGCGTCACGCCGCACAGCCGCAGAGGAGAACCGCTGATGCCCGCAGGAGCCGCAGACCCGTCCAGCAACGGCCGGGCGCCCTACGAGGGCGAGCGTTCGGTGGGGCAGCTGTTCGCGGCGGCCACCGCCGACCTGTCCGCCCTGGTCCACGACGAGATCGCGCTCGCCAAGGCCGAGCTGCGCGCGGACGTCAAGCGCGGCGTCTCCGGCGGGGTCTCGCTGACGGTCGCCGGCGTGGTGGCACTGGCCGCCGTTCCGATGCTCAGCGCCGCTGCGGCGTTCGGGATCCACGCGCTGGGCCTCTCGCTCGGCTGGTCGTTCCTGATCGTCGCCGGCGCGTACCTGCTGCTGGCGGTGGTGCTCGGGCTGCTGGCGCTGAGCTCGTTCAAGCGGATCGAGAAGCCCTACCGCACCATCGAGGGCGCCCAGAAGACCGCCGACGTGCTGAAGAACGCCCGCCCGCGCCCCGCCACCCAGGAGGAGATCGACCGGGCCCTGGGCCGCATCCCGTAAGCCCGGCAGCACGCCGGCCGGCTCCGCCCATCGGCACGCACCGCTGCCGTCCGGGCGCCGCCCCGGACGACGGCCCGGGCGGCCACCTCGGACGACGGGCCGGACCGGGGCCGGGCGGCGGGTCGGCCGGCGGGCCCCGGGCGGTGCACGGACGGCAGCCCTGCCATGGTCTGACGCACCGAGACCGAGTGCCGGGCGCGTGTCCGGTGTACGGATGTGACACGCTCTCGGTATGCCGCTCGACCAGAAGCCCGTGCCCGCGCAGCCGTCCGCCGACTCCGGCCCCGACCGCGCCGGCGGCCAGGACGCCGTTGACGAGGCTGCCGACAGCGCGACCGCGGTCGCCGAGGACGGCACCGCGGCGGCCGTGCCCGAGTCCGTCTGGGACGTCCGGCAGACGGGCCCCTGGACGCACCGCGACCTCGCGGCCAACGGCGCCCGGTTCCACATCGCCGAGCTGGGCAAGGGCCCGCTGGTCCTGCTGGTGCACGGCTGGCCGGAGTACTGGTGGGCCTGGCGCCACCAGCTGACCGCGCTCGCCGAGGCGGGGTACCGGGCCGTCGCCCTCGACCTGCGGGGCGTCGGCGGCAGCGACCGCACCCCGCGCGGGTACGACCCCGGCAACCTCGCGCTGGACATCACCGGCGTGATCCGCTCGCTCGGCGAACGCCGGGCCCACCTGGTGGGCCACGCCTCCGGCGGCACGCTGGCCTGGGTGGCGGCGGTCATGCGGCCGTCGGTGATCCAGAGCCTCACCGTGGTCTCCGCCGCACACCCGCGCGACCTGCGCCGGGCACTGCTGACCGACCGTCGCCAGATCGCCGCCTTCGACCACGTCCTGGGCTTCCAGCGGCCGTGGATACCCGAACGCCGCCTGGTGGCCGACGACGCCGCGCTGGTCGGCCGCTACCTGGACGCCTGGACCGGACACAACCAGCTGGACCGGGGGGCGGTGGCCGCGTACCGGCAGGCGATCCAGATCCCCAGCACCGCGCACTGCTCGGTCGAGCCGTACCGCTGGCTGCTGCGGTCGATGGCCCGCCCGGACGGCATCCAGTTCGCCCGCCGGATGAAGAAGCCGGTCACCGCGCCCACCCTGCACGTCCAGGGCGCCTCGGACCCGGTCCTGCTGTCGCACACCGCGCTCGGCGGCGGCGAGTACGTGGCCGCACCGTACCGCTGGCGGCTGATGCCGGGGGTCGGGCACTTCCCGCACGAGGAGGCGCCGGAGGAGTTCACCGCCGAGCTGCTGGACTGGATCGGCCGCCACAAGGACTGAGCCGCCGCGGCCCGGAAGCGGCGGGCGCCGGTCACTGCGGGGCCGTTTCACCGGAGGCACCGGCCACCGCAGGCACCGGCCACCCGGGGCCCGGAAACCGCCGCCCTCGGTCGCGCCGGGGCCTGGAAACCGCCGGCCTCGGTCGCCCCGGGATTCGGCTGCCCGGGCGGCCTGGCCCGCCGACGGGATGAGTGCGGGACCGGCCGCCGGCGGGACTTCGGACTCCAACTCCCCCTGCTGTGCGCTCATATGACAAACGCATAGGACAAGTTGCCTCGTGCGCGAGCGGTTACGCCGACCGGCCCAGGGGCATCCATTGCGGTATGACCTGGATGCCCGATCGCGGCAGCGCTCCGCGCGGCCGAAGCCACAACAGCTCGCAGAGGTCCGGCCACCGCCCCGACTGGACGGACGACCTCGGATACGACGGCGTGGACCGCCGTCAGCGCTCGGCTCAGCGGGAGCTCGGCATCCCGCGCATCCTCGGCCGCCGGGCCCGCTGGGTGGGCGCACGGCTACGGCGCGAGACCTGAGGCCTCGCGCCGCGCTCCCCGGGCGGATCCCCCTCGCAGCGGGCCGCTCCTGAGTCGGGCCGTTCCTGAGGCGGATCGGATCACCGGACGGGTCGGCTCACCAGCCGGCCCGGATCACCGGACTGATCACCTCACCGGACGGGTCAGTTCACCACCGTCGGCGACAGCGCCGTGAACCAGAGCAGCACGAAGGTCGCCACCGACATGATCGGTACCAGCACCTTGGTCTCGATGTCGTTGCCGCTGCGCTTGATCAGCACCACCTCGTAGCGTTCCTTGTGCGGCCAGAGCAGCGGCGCGCCCTTCTTCGTCAGGCAGTCGCCCAACAGGTGCGCGAGCGTGCCCAGCGCCACCGCGTACGGCAGCCAGCCCGGCGCGTTCGGCATCCAGGTGTTCATCCCGGCGGTGCCCAGCGCGGCGAGGCCGATGATGGTGATCCACATCGTCGGGCCGTCCCCCGGCGGGTGCAGCCGCAGGGCCCGGATCGCGAGCGCCAGCAGGAAGAACGTCAGCCCGAGGGTGAAGTCGCGGCCGAGGAAGGTGACCCCGGCCCAGGTGCCGCCGCCCGTCAGGGCGACGAACAGCAGCGAGTGGGTGGCGTGCCGGTGGCCCCCGGAGACCCAGGCCACGAGGCGGCAGAGCACCCTGGAGATCGGGCCGAGGAAGTTGGCGATCGTCCCGTCGTGGTGGTCGAGGTCCGGCAGCAGGGCGGCGCCCGCGCACAGCACCGTGCCCATCAGGATGTCGGCCGGCTGGAGCGTGGTGTCCAGCAGCAACGGCGGCAGGAACGGCGCGGAGGCCGCGTACAGCATCGCCCCGCTGACCGCGTGCGAGTGGCCCATCATCGAACCTCGCCGACCTCCGCCCGGCCCACCCCGGGACGGCGCCCAATTGAGCCGAACGGGTGAGCGCGGCCGACGCTATCAGCCGGGCCCGACCGCACGCCGGGCATCGGCCGGACATCGGCCGGTGCGGTGCGTGCGGCCGGTGCGGTGCGTGCCGTGGGTGCCGTGGGTGCCGTGGGTTCGCCGGACCGGCGGCCCCCGGGGGGTGTCAGAGCGCGCAGCCCTGGGTGTCCACCCTGCCGGTCGCCGTGCTGCCCTGGACGGCGTCCTCGCGCACCTCGGCGGCGGTCAGCACGTACCCGGTGTCCGCGCTGTCCAGCGACTTGGCGAAGACCACGCCGAACACCTGCCCGTCCGGGGTGAGCAGCGGGCCGCCGCTGTTGCCCTGGCGGACGAGCGAGCGCACCGAGTAGACGTCCCGGACCACCTGGCCGCGGTGGTAGATGTCCGGGCCGTTGGCCTGGATCCGGCCGCGGATACGGGCCGGCTGGACGTTGAAGGCGCCGTTCTCGGGGAAGCCCGCCACGATCGCGCTGTCGTTGGTCTTCGCCTCGCCCGCGAAGGCGAGCACCGGCGCGTTCAGCTTGGGCACGTCCAGGATCGCGATGTCGCGCTGCCAGTCGTAGCGGACGACGGTCGCGTCGTAGAGCTGGCCGACGCCGCCGATCTGCACGGTGGGCTCGTCCACGCCGCCGACCACGTGGGCGTTGGTCATCACCCGGTGCGGGGCGTAGACGAAGCCGCTGCCCTCCAGGGTCTTGCCGCAGGAGGTGGCGGTGCCGACCACCTTGACCAGGCTCTGCCTGGCCCTGGCCACAGCCGGGCTGGCGGCCAGCGCCGGATCGGGGGTGTCGACCTGGGTGATCGGCTCGTGCTCGAAGGGGTTGAAGACCTGCGGGAAGCCGTTGCGGGCGAGCACCTTGGAGAAGTCGGAGAACCAGTTGGGCGCGTCCGAGGGCAGGGCGTCCTGGACGCCGCCGAGCACGGCCGAGCTGCGGACCTGCTTGGAGACGGTCGGCAGGGACGTTCCGGCGAGCGCCGAACCGATCAGCCAGGCCACCAGCAGCATCGAGATCACGTTGACCACGGCGCCGCCGGCCGCGTCCAGCGCCTTGGCCGGGCGCCGGTCGATGTGGCCGCGCAGCTTCCAGCCGAAGTGGGTGGTGATCGCCTGGCCGACCGCCGCCAGCACGATGACCACCACGACGGCGATCACCGAGGCGGTGGTGCCGGGGCTGAGGTGGTCGAGCAGCAGCGGCAGCAGCTGGACGGCGACCAGGCCGCCGCCGAGGAAGCCGAGGACCGACATGATGCCGACCACGAAGCCCTGCCGGTAGCCCGACACGGCGAATCCCACGGCGGCGGCGATCAGCAGCAGATCCAGGACGTTCACCCCGACACCCTCCCACGACCGGCCGGGCGGCCGCGCCGAGAGCCGTACGGACGTTCCTGCCGCCCGCCGCACGGACGGCAGTGCGGACCGCTGCACGGGCCGCCGTACCGACCGCGGAACGGCCCGCCGCACGGAGCGGCGCACCGACCGCCGTGGGGGCGGCCGGTCACGTCTGCCTGGCGTCGCCGCCCAGCAGCGCGCGGGAGCGGTCGCGGTCGCCCTGCGCCAGTTCGATCGCCTCCTCCGAGAGGTCGACGGTCCGGGAGGTGTCCCAGGGCAGCTCCAGGCCGCTGTGGTGCAGCACCCGGTCGATCACCCCGGCGGTGAAGCCCCAGACCAGCCGGCCGCCGACCGCGAAGGCCGGGCCGAGGTGGCCGGACGGGTGGCGCAGCCGGACCCGGTTGGCCGGGTCGGTCAGCTCGGCGAGCGGCACCCGGAAGACCGCACCGGTCTCGCCCGCGTCCACCGGCCGCACCGGCGACTCCCTGCGCCACCAGCCCAGCACCGGGGTCACCACGAACCGGCTGACCGGGATGTAGAGGGCGGGCAGCGCCGCGAAGACCTGCACCCCGGCCGGGTCCAGGCCGGTCTCCTCCCACGCCTCGCGCAGCGCCGCCGCGACCGGGCCGGGCCCCGCCGGGTCCCCGTCCTCCGGGTCCAGGGCGCCGCCGGGGAAGGACGGCTGGCCGGCGTGCGAGCGCAGCGACCGGGCCCGCTCGATCAGCAGCAGGTCCGGCCCGGCCGCACCCTCGCCGAAGAGCATCAGGACGGCAGCCGCGCGGCCGCCCTCGGCGGGCGGCAGGAACCGGCTCAGCTGCTCGGGCAGCACCCGCTCGGCGGCGTCCCGGACCGGCTCCAGCCACCCCGGGAGGCCGTCCCGTTCGATCCTCGCGGTCACTCGGCCACCGCCAGGTCCGCGACGTGCCCCTGGTGCGCGGCGGCATCGGCCCGCGCCGCCGCCTCCCCCGGGAAGTCGGCGGGCGGCCGCAGCCGCTGGCCGGGCTGCCCGCCCATCTCGTACTTGAGCAGCTTCTTCGCCTTCTCCTGGTCCAGCTCGCCCTCCCCGTACGACGGGCAGAGCGGCGCGATCGGGCAGGCACCGCAGGCCGGCCTGCGGGAGTGGCAGATCCGCCGGCCGTGGAAGACCACCCGGTGCGAGAGCATCGTCCACTCCGCCTTCGGGAAGATCTCCGCGACGGCCGCCTCGACCTTCTCCGGGTCCTCCTCCGCCGTCCACCCGAACCGCCGCGCCAGGCGCCCGAAGTGGGTGTCCACGGTGATCCCCGGGACCCCGAACGCGTTGCCCAGCACCACGTTGGCGGTCTTCCGGCCGACGCCCGGGAGGGTGACCAGGTCCTCCAGCCGGCCGGGGACCTCGCCGCCGAAGGTGTCCCGCAGCGCGATCGAGAGGCCGATCAGCGACTTCGCCTTCGCGCGGAAGAAGCCGGTCGGCCGGATGATCTCCTCCAGCTCCTCCGGAACCGCCGCCGCCATGTCCTCAGGCGTCGGATACTTCGCGAACAGCGCGGGCGTCGTCTGGTTCACCCGCAGGTCGGTGGTCTGCGCCGACAGCACGGTGGCCACCAGCAGCTCGAACGGGTTGTCGAAGTCCAGCTCCGGGTGTGCGTACGGATACAGCTCCGCCAGCTCCCGGTTGATCTTCCGTGCCCGCCGCACCATCGCCAGGTGCGACTCCGGTTTCCTCGGCTTCACCGCGGACTTCGCCTTCGGCGCGGCTGCCTTCCGGACCTTGCTCTCTGCCATGCACGAAGGCTACGCCCACGGGCATCGTCTTCAGGGGGGATCCCGCCGGGCCGCCTCGATCGAACTACCGGGCGCCGAACGGATCGTGCCGGCGTGAGGACGGGACCGGCAGGCCCCGACGGCCCGGCCGCAGGCGGGCGCTCGCATCAGGGGCCGGGCCGGGGGCTGTGTCGGAGGCCGTGTCCGCGGCTGCGCCGGAGGCCGTCTTCCCCGGGCGGCCGGACCGGTCAGGAATCGAGAAGCGCCCGCCTTCGGGCCGCGGCTAGCGTGACGGCCATGGACATCACCATTCACACGACCTTCCTCCCGCACGACGACCCGGACGCCGCCCTGGTCTTCTACCGGGACACCCTCGGCTTCGAGGTCCGCAGCGACGTCGGACAGGGCAAGATGCGCTGGATCACGGTCGGCCCCGTCGGGCAGCCCGGTACGTCCATCCTTCTCGCCCCGCCGGCCGCCGACCCGGGCATCACCGAGGAGGAGCGCCGCACCATCGTCGAGATGATGGCCAAGGGCACCTACGGCTGGATCCTGCTGGCCACTCCTGACCTCGACGGCACCTTCGAGAAGCTGCAGGCCGGTGACGCCGAGGTCGTCCAGGAGCCGACCGACCAGCCGTACGGCGTCCGCGACTGCGCTTTCCGCGATCCCGCGGGCAACCTGGTCCGCATCCAAGAGGTGCGCTGAGCCGTCCGGCAGCCGGTGAGGCCGTGATCGCCGGTGTCACCACCCGCGAGGCATGCGGCGGCCGGCGCTCCCCCGGCCGCCGCCCGCTCCGCACACGCCGGCGAGCACCCCGTGCCTGCCCCGGCAGTCACCCGGGTGCTCGCGGACACCGATGGAAGGAGTTCTCTCATGTGCCGTCCCGCATGGGCGCGCGCACTGACCGCGGCGCAGCGTCTGAACGACCTCGTGCGACTGCGCCGTGTCCGCGACCGGATCGACCGCGAGTACGCGCAGCCGCTGAACGTCGAGGCGCTCGCCCGAGGCGCGAACCTGTCGGCCGGGCACCTCAGCCGCCAGTTCCGGCTCGCCTACGGAGAGTCCCCGTACGCCTATCTGATGACGCGTCGCATCGAGCGCGCGATGGCACTGCTGCGCCGTGGCGACCTCACTGTCACCGAGGTCTGCTTCACGGTCGGCTGCTCGTCGCTGGGCACCTTCAGCACCCGCTTCACCGAACTGGTCGGCATGCCGCCCAGCGTCTACCAGCGCCGCGCGGCGGACGCCGCCCCGGGGATTCCGTCCTGTGTGGCGAAGCAGGTGAGCAGGCCGATCAGGACCCGGCACGTGCCCGCCCCCGAGCTGCACTCGGCGTGATCCGGCCCGCTCAGGCCCTCTGCGCGAACTCGAAGAGCCCTACCAGTACTTCCTGATCCGGCCGCGGCGCATCCAGGCCTGGCAAGGGGGGCGAACGCGCTGCCGGGACGCGACCTGCTGCGCGACGGCCGCTGGCTCGGCTGACCGTCCGCCCCGGAGCGCCAGCCGTCCCGACGACCGATCAGTTTCGGAGAAGCCGTCGCCGCCGCGGATCCCTAGCCTGGGATTGTCCCGATCAAGCCCCGCAAGGCCCACAACCTCTGGAAGTCCTGCAAGGCCCGCAAGCCCCGGAATTCCCGCAAGTCCCGCAAGTCCCGCAAGCCCGCAAGTCCTGCCAACCCGCGCGAGAGGAACCTGCCATGACGAGCACGCAGACGTCCGCCAAGAGCACCGGCCCGGCCGACGAGAAGTACGACGGGTTCACCGCTGAGGAGCGCAGCGCGATGAAGGAGCGCGCCCGGGAGCTGAAGGCGACCGCACGGCGCGGATCGCGCGCAGCCAAGCCGGACCCGGAGGTCGAGGTGCTCGCGAAGATCGCCGAGATGGAGGAGGCGGACCGCGTCATCGCCGAGCGGATCCACGCCATCGTCAAGGCCAGTGCGCCGGCCCTCTCGCCGAAGCTCTGGTACGGGATGCCCGCGTACGCCAAGGGCGGCAAGGTCGTCTGTTTCTTCCAGAGCGCGCAGAAGTTCAACTCGCGGTACGCCACGCTCGGCTTCAGTGACCAGGCGGTGCTCGACGAAGGCACCATGTGGGCGACCACCTACGCCCTGACGGAGCTGACCGCCGCCTCCGAGGCGCGGATCGGCGAGCTGATCAGGACGGCCGTGGGCCCTGCCTCCTCCGGCGACCGCTGATCACCGCCCGGGCGCGACCGGGCAGGTGTGGGCCCTTGCACGGGCACCACCCTCCGGTCCGGCGTGGCCGGCGGTGGCGCCCCGCGACGGGGTGTCACGCCGGCTCTATAGCGTCCGAACGGTCGGATGCCATAACGCTTCCGCTGACTACACTGACGCGGTGAGCCCGAGGAGATCCGTCGCCGACGCCCGCCGGACCCGCACCGCGATCCTGCGCCGCGGCCTGGACGTCGCCTCGGTCGAAGGGCTGGAGGGCCTGACCATCGGCCGGCTCGCCACCGACCTGTCGATGAGCAAGTCCGGCGTGCTCGGCCACTTCGGCACCAAGGAGAGCCTGCAGCTCGCCGTCGTCGACGAGGCGGTGGGGCTGTTCGTCCGCGAGGTGGTTCGGCGCGCGGCCGCCGCCGGCGCGGCGCCCGGACTGCCCCGGCTGCTCGTCCAGTGCGAGGCGTGGGTCTCCTACCTGGAGCGCGACCTGCTGCCCGGCGGCTGCTTCTTCACCGCCGTGACCGCCGAGTTCGACGACCGTGAGAGCGGGCCGGTCCGGTCGGCGGTGGCCGCCAAGAACGCGGTCTGGCAGCGCGAACTGCGGTACCAGGCCGGGCTGGCGATCGCCGCGGGCCGGCTGCCGGCCGAGCCGGACGCCGAGCAGGTCGTCTTCGAGCTGACCGGGCAGGTACTGGCGCTCAACCACGCCCTCCGGCTCTACCGGGACCACGCCGCCGCCGACCGGACCCGGCGGGCGATGCGGCGCCTGCTCGGGCTGCCGGCCGCATCCGAGGGGCGACCGGAACTGGCCGCGCTGCCGGAGCCGGGCGGCTTCTGAGGGCTCGGGACGGGTGGGCGGGCGCGGGAGAGGGGGGACCCCCCCACCCACGCCCCCCCCACCCCCCCCCCCCCCCCCCCCCCCCCCCCCCCCCCCCCCCCCCCCCCCCCCCCCCCG
>NZ_JBVINN010000010.1:96023-179773 GCF_055579305.1 Kitasatospora sp. NPDC032757
CACCGGCGCCTCCCCTGCGAGCGCCGGTGCACCCCCGCCCACCCGTCCCCGCCCGCCCCCCGTGCGCACGCCCCCGTGCGCCCGTCGGCAGCGGCCCTGGCTCAGCGCCGGTACAGCGCGTCCAGCTCGCCGAAGCCCAGCGCGCCGCCCGGTTCCGTCAGGGTGCCCGCGCCGAGCAGTTCGGCGGCGGCCCGGCGGGCGGCGGTGTAGGCGAGCTGGGCCAGGCCGGTGCCGACGCTGATCCGCCGCACCCCGGCGGCGGCGAGCTCGGCCACGGTCGGCCCGCCCGCCACCGCCATCGCGTTCACCGGGAGCGGGGACGCGGCGCAGAGCCGGGCCAGCGCGTCGAGGTCGAGCAGCCCGGGGACGAAGAGGCCGTCCGCGCCCGCCTCCGCGTACGCCGCCGCGCGGGCCAGCACGTCGTCGGACCGGCCCTCGGCCGGGCCGATCCCGAACAGGAAGACGTCCGTCCGGGCGTTGACCACGAGCTCCGGCAGGCCCGCCCCGGCGGCGGCCTCCCGGGCGGCCCGCAACCGCGCGGTCTGCTCGGCCACCGTGAAGAGCGGGCCGCCGGGGGCCGCCGAGTCCTCCAGGTTGACACCGGCCGCGCCCGCGGAGATCAGCGCCCGGACGGTGTCGGCGACGTCGGCGGGCTTCGGGCCGTAGCCGCCCTCGGCGTCGACGGTGACCGGCAGGTCGACGGCGGCGGCGATCCGGCGGGCCGCCTCGACCGCCTCCGACCGGCCGAGCTGCTGGCCGTCGCCGCGGCCCAGCGACCAGGAGACGCCACCGCTGGTGGTGGCGATCGCGGCCGCACCGGCCGAGGCGATCACGGCGGCGCTGCCGGCGTCCCAGGCGTTCGGCAGGACGAGCGCCGCACCGGGCGCCGCACCGGGTGCCCCGTCGGCCACCAGCGCCCGCAGCCGCAGGGCCCGCTCCCGGAGCGACGTGAGGGACGTGTGCGACGTGGGGGACGCGCCGGAGCTGAGCGGCGTGGGCGACGTGCTGGTGCGGGTCTCGGAGGACATGCGGAGTCACCGTCTTTCGTGCGGTCGGGCTGTCGACCTGAATCCTGTTGCCCGGGCACTGTCGGCTCAATTGATTCAGCTGAGACCGAATCCTCGCGCGGATAAAAGCCGGCCTGGCGGTACGAATGGCCCCGCGCAGCGCACCTCGGCGCACCCCCTCCTCATATGATCGGAGCGACATGCGCCATGCTTGGTGATGCAGAGCACTGTACGAACTTGCGCCGACGGGCTTGACAGCCCGACGGCCGAGAAGGAGGAAGCACGTGGACGACGTTCTGCGGCGCGCCGCACTCTTCGCGGCACTCGACGACGAACAGGCCGGCGAGCTGCGCGCTTCCATGACCGAGGTGACCCTCGCCCGCGGTGAGTCGCTGTTCCACGAGGGCGACCCGGGCGACCGGCTGTACGTCGTCGCCGAGGGCAAGGTCAAGCTGCACCGCGCCTCGCCGGACGGCCGCGAGAACATGCTCGCCGTCCTCGGCCCCAGCGAGATGATCGGCGAGCTGTCGCTGTTCGACCCGGGCCCGCGCACCGCCACCGCCAGCGCGCTGACCGAGGTCAAGCTGCTCGGCCTCGGCCACGGCGACCTCCAGCCCTGGCTGCACGCCCGCCCCGAGGTCTCGATCGCGCTGCTGCGGGCCATCGCCCGCCGGCTCCGCCGGACCAACGACGTGATGTCCGACCTGGTCTTCTCCGACGTGCCCGGGCGCGTCGCCAAGGCCCTGCTGGACCTCTCGCGCCGCTTCGGCGTGCAGTCCGAGGAAGGCATCCACGTCGCCCACGACCTCACCCAGGAGGAGCTGGCCCAGCTGGTCGGCGCCTCCCGCGAGACGGTCAACAAGGCGCTCGCCGACTTCGCCGGCCGCGGCTGGCTGAAGCTGGAGGCCCGCGCGGTGGTCCTGATGGACGTCGAGCGGCTCTCCCGCCGCTCGCGCTGATCACCCCGAGCTCACTGCGAGCGCCCCGTCCGACGCCGAGGGCCCGTACACCGAGGACGGTGTACGGGCCCTCGCGCATGCCGGGTCGGGTCGGATCGGCGCGTGCCCCGCGCCGGGTCGGACCGGTCCGTGCCCGCGGCGGGTCAGATCAGCCCGTGGTCCTCCAGGTACTGCAGCTGGGCCTGGACCGACAGCTCGGCGGCCGGCCAGAGCGAGCGGTCCACGTCCGCGTAGACCCGGGCCACCACCTCGGGCGCCGTCCTCAGGCCGGCCTCGACCGCCGTCTCCACCTGGGCGAGCCGGCCGGCCCGGTGCGCGAGGTAGTAGTCGACGGCGCCGAGCGCGTCGGCGAGCACCGGCCCGTGGCCGGGCAGCACGGTGCGTACGCCGTGCTCGGAGGCCATGGTGTGCAGGTGGCGCAGCGAGTCCAGGTAGTCGCCGAGCCGGCCGTCGGGGTGGGCGACCATCGTGGTGCCGCGCCCGAGGACGGTGTCGCCGGTGAGGATCGCGCCGTCGGCCGGCAGGTGGAAGGTGAGCGAGTCCGAGGTGTGGCCGGGGGTGGCGACCACCCGCAGGTCGAGGCCGCCGACGTCCAACCGCTGCCCGTTGGTCAGGCCCTCGGAACCGAGCCGGTACGCCGGATCCAGGGCGCGGACCTCCGTCCCGGTCAGCTCGGCGAACCGGGCGGCGCCCTCGGAGTGGTCGGCGTGGCCGTGGGTGAGCAGGGTGAGCGCGATGCGCTTGCCCTGCTGCCCGGCGGTCTCGATCACCCGGCGCAGGTGGCCCTCGTGGAGCGGGCCGGGGTCGACGACCACCGCGAGGTCCGAGCCGGGCTCGGAGAGCAGCCAGGTGTTGGTGCCGTCCAGCGTCATCGGGGACGGGTTGGGCGCCAGCACACAGAGTGCCCGGGGGGTGGCCTCGCCGCCGATGGCGGCGGCGGGGTCACCCGGGAGGAGTCCGCTCACCGGCCGCCCTCGCTGACCCGGTGCAGGACGCGCGACGGAACGGCCCGGACGAGGGCGCGCTGCACGATCTCCGGGAAGGGGACGGCGCTGTCACAGGCGAGGGTGCGGGCGGTCAGGCTGCGGGCCGGCATCGTGCGCGCCGTCCGGCGAGCCACGTCGTTGTGGGTCATCGGGCGTCGGTCCTTCCTTGGAGGCGAGTGCGGGGTAGTGCTCTTCGGAAACCCGGCGGTCTCCGAAGGTCCGTGGGGTTCGCGGGTCAGTGGGCTCAGGGACTCAGGGGCCCAGCGGTTCCGCGGGTCGGTGGGCTTCGGGCGTCAGCCGTTCCGCGGGTCGGTGGGTCGGTGGGCTTCGGGCCGCAGTGATCCTCGCGGGTCAGTCGGCTTCGGGAAATTCTCCGTCGATGGTCAGCTCTTCATACCCCGGCCATCGAACCGTCATTCGATCACCCCGGACCTCGGCGCGGCCGAGGACCGGGTCCAGCGACCGGCCCGCCGCGGCGGCCAGCGCCTCGGCGGCGCTGCGCACCGGCAGCAGCTCGCGCAGCACCGTGACGGTGGGCGGCAGCATGCCGAACCGGCCCTCCTCGTGACCGCGGACGGCCTCGGCCGGGGTCAGCCAGGTGACCCTGTCCGCCTCGCCGACCTCCAGCGCGGCGCGCTGGCCCGAGGGCAGAACGGCGACGAAGAACCAGGTGTCGTACCGGCGCTCCTCGAACTCCGGGGTGACCCAGCGGGCCCAGCCGGCCAGCAGGTCGCTGCGGAGCAGCAGGCCCTCCTTGCGGAGGAAGTCGGCGAAGGAGAGCTCGTGGGCCTCCAGGGCGGCGCGCTCGGCGCTCCAGTCCCGGGGCTCGGCGACGCTGTCGGCGTCCGGGCCGGCCAGCAGGACTCCGGCCTCCTCGAAGGTCTCGCGGACGGCGGCGCAGACCACCGCCTGCGCGGTCCGGGCGTCCACGCCCAGCCGCTCCGCCCACTCCTGCGGGCCCGGACCGGCCCAGCCGAGCTCGGCCTCGGCGTCGCGCGGGTCCACCCCGCCGCCCGGGTAGGCGTACATGCCCGCGGCGAACGCCATCGAGGTGCGACGGCGCAGCAGGTAGGCCTCCGGCCCGGCGGCCGCGTCCCGCAGCAGCACCACGGTGGCGGCGGGCCTGGGCACGGGCGGGGTCAGCTCGCCGGCGTCGACCGCCCGGATCCGGGCAGGCCAACCGGGCGGCATCGGGAGCGTCGTTGCTCGATGGTCCATGCCCGGATGCTAAGCGCACGAAGGCGGGGTTGGACAGGCCCAACCCCGCCTCTTCCGATCAGTGCGTCAGACCCCGGCCTTGACCCGGACCTGCAGCTCGACCTCGACCGGCGCGTCCAGCGGCAGCACCGTGACGCCGACCGCGCTGCGGGCGTGCACGCCCGCCTCGCCCAGCACCTGGCCGAGCAGCTCGCTGGCGCCGTTGATGACACCGGGCTGGCCGGTGAAGTCCGGGGCGGAGGCGACGAAGCCGACCACCTTCACGACCCGCTCGATCTGGTCCAGGTCGCCGATCACCGACTTGATGGCGGCCAGCGCGTTCAGCGCGCAGGTCTGCGCGAGCTGCTTGGCCTCCTCCGGGGTGACCTCGGCGCCGACCTTGCCGGTGCTCGGCAGCTTGCCGCCCACCATCGGCAGCTGGCCGGAGGTGAACACGAACTCGCCCGAACGCAGGGCCGGCACGTAGGCGGCGACCGGCGCGGCCACCGGCGGCAGGCTCAGGCCCAGCTCGGCAAGCTTCTCCTCGACCTTGCTCATGCGTTCTTCTCCCGCTTGAAGTAGGCCACCAGCTGCTCGGGGTTGGGGCCGGGCACGACCTGGACGAGCTCCCAGCCGTCCTCGCCGAAGTTGTCCAGAATCTGCTTGGTCGCGTGCACGAGCAGGGGCGCCGTCATGTATTCCCACTTGGTCATGGCCAGACTCTAGACGAGCGGCCCCGGCGAGCCGTGCGGCCCGCGGGCAGGCGTGTGAGGTGGCCCACAAACCGGGCATGATTCAGGCCTGGCCCCCCTGGTGCTCCCGGCATCCGGCGCGGTCCCTGGTTACCCTCGCGGGAGGGCACCTGTGTGAGGGCCCCTGTGGGAGAGCACCTGTGGGACGGCACCCGAGCGGTGGCGGCCCGCAGTGGCCCCCGGCCCTCGAAGACGGACGGAGACGGAGCGTGGCACGCACCCCCGGCCCGGCGGCCCGGCGCGATCCCGACTGGGAGGGCGTCCGGCTGCACGTGGTCAGCGGCAAGGGCGGCACCGGGAAGACCACCCTGGCGGCGGCACTGGCACTGGCCCTCGCCGCCGAGGGCAGGCGGACCCTGCTGATCGAGGTGGAGGGCCGCCAGGGCATCGCCGAGCTGTTCGGGATCGCCGCGCTGCCGTACGAGGAGCGGCGGATCGCGTCCGTCTCGCGCGCGCAGCTGGGCCTGCCCGCGGCCGGGCCGGGCGGCGAGGCCACCAGCGGCGAGGTCTTCGCGCTGGCCATCGACACCGAGCAGGCGCTGCTCGAGTACCTCGACATGTTCTACAAGCTCGGCCGCGCCGGCAAGGCCCTGCAGAAGGTCGGCTTCGTCGACTTCGCCACCACCGTCGCCCCCGGCGTCCGGGACGTGCTGCTCACCGGCAAGGCCTGCGAGGCGGCCCGGCGCAAGGGCCCGGACGGGCGGCGTGCGTACGACGCGGTGGTGATGGACGCACCGCCGACCGGCCGGCTCACCCGCTTCCTGAACGTGAACTCCGAGGTGGCCGGGCTCGCCCGGATAGGCCCGATCCACACTCAGGCGCAGGCCGTGATGCGGGTGCTGAGATCGCCGGAGACCGCGGTGCACCTGGTCACCCTGCTGGAGGAGATGCCGGTGCAGGAGACGGTCGACGGCTTCGCCGAGCTGCGCGAGGCCGCCCTCCCGGTCGGCGGGGTGATGGTGAACATGGTCCGGCCGCCGGTCCTGGACGCGGCCGCGGTGGCCGCGGTGGACGGGGACCACCGCGAGGAGGTCGCGCTGGCCCTCGGCGAGGCGGGCCTCGGGGGCCGCTCGCGCAGGCCGGACACCGTCCGGGCGGCTGTGGACCCCCTGCTCGACCCGCTGCTGGAGCAGGCCCGGGAGCACGCCGAGCGGGTGGAGCTGGAGCGCGAACAGCGCGCCGACCTCCAGCAGCTGAAGCTGCCCACCTATGAACTTCCGCTGCTGGGCGAGGGCGTGGACCTCGGCGGGCTGTACCGGCTGGCGGCCGAACTGAAGCGTCAGGGAGCGGCGTGAGCGGCGGCGGTAGGAGTGACAGCGGCGGCGTGAGCGGCGGCGGCGGCATGAGCGACGGTGGCGGCGTGAGCGGCGGCGGCAACGGGTTCCGCGGGAGCGGCAGCCGGCTCGGCGTGGACGAGCTGATCGACGACCCGAGGACCAGGATCATCGTCTGCTGCGGCTCGGGTGGTGTCGGCAAGACCACCACCGCGGCGGCGCTCGGGCTGCGGGCGGCCGAACGCGGCCGCAAGGTCGTCGTGCTGACCATCGACCCGGCCCGCCGGCTCGCCCAGTCGATGGGCCTGACCGAGCTGGACAACACCCCACGGGTGGTCAAGGGCGTCACCGGCGACGGCGAGCTCCAGGCCATGATGCTCGACATGAAGCGGACCTTCGACGAGGTCGTGCTGGCCCACGCCGAACCCGAACGGGCCAAGGCGATCATGGAGAACCCGTTCTACCAGTCGCTCTCGGCCGGCTTCGCGGGCACCCAGGAGTACATGGCGATGGAGAAGCTCGGCCAGCTTCGCGCGGCCGAGGAGTGGGACCTCATCGTCGTCGACACCCCGCCGTCCCGCTCCGCGCTGGACTTCCTGGACGCGCCGAACCGGCTCGGGTCCTTCCTGGACGGCAAGGTGATCCGCATCCTGACCGCGCCGGCCAAGGTCGGCGGGCGCAGCGCGATGAAGTTCCTCAACGTGGGGATGGGCCTGCTCACCGGCACCCTGGGCAAGATCTTCGGCGCCCAGCTGCTGACCGACGTGCAGACCTTCGTCAGCGCGATGGACTCGATGTTCGGCGGCTTCCGCGAACGCGCCGACCGGACGTACCAACTGCTCAAGGCGCCGGGCACGGCGTTCCTGGTGGTGGCCGCACCGGAACGGGACGCCCTGCGCGAGGCGGCGTACTTCGTCGACCGGCTGGCCGCCGACCGGATGCCCCTGGCCGGGCTGGTGCTCAACCGGGTGCACGGAACGGGCGCCCCGCAGCTCACCGCGGAACGTGCGCTGGCGGCGGCCGAGGCACTGGAGGAGAACGGCGCGGAGCACGCCTCCCCCGAGGCCGAGCTGCTCGCGGCCGGACTGCTGCGGCTGCACGCGGAGCGGATGCAGATCATGGTGCGGGAGCGCCGCACCCGCGACCGCTTCGTCTCGGTCTACCCGGACGTGCCGATCGTCGAGGTCGGCGCGCTGCCCGGGGACGTCCACGACCTGGAGGGGCTGCGGGCCATCGGCGACCGTCTGAGCGGTGTCGTGTAGCTCGGCCGCACCGGGCGGGTGGTGGCTCGGCCCGCCGGGCCCGGCCTCCGCGCTCGGCCTCGGCGACTCGGTGCTCGGGCGGTGGACCCGCCTGGCCCGGTGCTCGGGCGGTGGACCCGCCTTGCCCGGTGCTCAGCCCGCCTGGGCGTAGTCCGTCAGTATCACGCCGGTGGCGAGGGACTCCTCGTACTCGGTGCGGGCCGTCTCCAGCAGCCGCCGCCACGACATCACCGTCGGCCGGCGGCGCAGCAGCGCCCGGCGCTCCCGCTCCGTCATCCCGCCCCAGACCCCGAACTCCACCCGGTTGTCCAGCGCGTCCGCCAGGCACTCCGTGCGAACGGGGCACCCACTGCACACCGCCTTGGCGCGATTCTGCGCCGCCCCCTGGACGAACAATTCGTCCGGATCACTAGTGCGGCAGGCGGCCTGCGCACTCCAGTCGTCAACCCAGCCCATGCCGGCGCCGTCCTCTCCCGAATCGAGGCTCCCCCACGGCGGCAACGGCATATTCACCGTTGCCAGTTGAGGACGTTACGGAAGAACGACAGCTTGCAACAGCCCCTTCGGGCTCAATCTCGCATGACCCAATTGGACTATGGGTATCGGCCAGCTCACTCGTTGGAGTGACTGCAGGTAGCAAGCCTTGCCAGGAACACCGGGGCCACTCTCGCCACGCGCGTGGTCACGGAGTGCCACCAAAAGCAGGGGTACAACGGGCGACAGCTACCTCAAAACCACTACACAGGGGGGCAATTCGGGCAAAGCTCATCACTCACAAGAGTGAACGATGTTGACGTACCGAAGCTGTCGCAAGCTTGTGACAAGCCTAGGCGAACACCTGCCCCGGCGGAGGGGAATCGGCGACGTAGGGTTCTCCTCATGGCACCGAAGCGCCCCCAGGCACCCCAGCCCCCAGGCAACACCGGAGCTCCGCGCGGCCGGCGCCGCGGGTCACCGCTCGACTTCGCGGGACACGGAGTGAAGTTCCTGGGCGTCAGCGTGCTCTCAGGAGTCCTGCTGGCCGGCATGGCCCTGCCCGCTGTCGGCGCGCTCGGACTGACCGCCAAGAGCACGGCGGAGAGCTTCGAGAACATCCCGGACGACTTCAAGACCCCGCCGCTGACCCAGGCCACCCAGATCTTCGACGCCAAGGGCGGGCTGATCGCCAAGGTCTACGAGCGCGACCGTACCGTCCTCGCCGCCGACCAGATGTCGCCGTTCATGCGGCAGGCGCAGGTGGACATCGAGGACGCCCGCTTCTACGAGCACGGCGCCGTCGACCTCAAGGGCGTGCTCCGCGCGGTCAGCAAGAACGCGGAGAGCGGCACCGCCTCGCAGGGCGCCTCGACGCTGACCCAGCAGTACGTGAAGAACGTCAACGTCGAGAAGGCCGGCGACGACCAGGCCGCCGTCCTGGAGGCCCAGCGCAAGACCCTGGGCCGCAAGATCCAGGAGCTGAAGGTCGCGATCAAGCTGGAGGAGGACCTGACGAAGGACCAGATCCTCACCAACTACCTGAACATCACCTTCTACGGTCACCAGGCCTACGGGGTCGAGGCCGCCTCCCAGCGGTACTTCAGCAAGAACAACAAGGACCTCACCGTCGCCGAGGCCGCCACCCTGGCCGGCATGGTGCAGAACCCCTCGTCGTTCGACCCGGTGCGCTACCCGGAGAACACGGTCAAGCGCCGCAACATCGTGATCGACAAGATGGTCGAGAACAAGCACATCACCGCGGACCAGGCCAAGGAGGCCAAGGCCGCCCCGCTGGGCCTGAAGTACAAGGACCCGCAGAACGGCTGCATCACCGCCCAGGCGGGCATGGGCTTCTTCTGCGACTACGTCCGCCACGTGGTCAAGCAGGACCCGGTGTTCGGCAAGAACGTCGCCGACCGGAAGAAGTTCTGGGACCAGGGCGGCCTGAACATCTACACCACCCTCGACCCGGACAAGCAGGCCGCCGCGCAGAACGCGGTGACCTCCAAGGTGAAGGTCACCGACCCGGTGTCGGCCGCCGCCACCATGATGGAGCCCGGCAGCGGCAAGATCCTGGCGATGGCCCAGACCCGCCCGTACGGCCTGGACCCGAACAAGAACCAGACCGTCGTCAACCTGAACGTCGACGCGGCGATGGGTGGCGGCAACGGCTTCCAGACCGGTTCGACGTTCAAGCCGGTCCTGGCCGCGGCCGCGCTGGAGTCGGGCATGTCGCCCACCCAGCCGTTCCCGTCCGAGAACAGGATCGACTACCCCACGATGTCCACCTGCTCGGGCACCTGGAAGAACACCGCCAAGGGCAAGGACCGCAGCGTCGGCAACGAGTCGCCCAGCGAGGTCGGCCCGTACGAGCTGAAGCAGGCGATGGCGCTCTCGGTCAACACCTACTTCGTGCAGATGGAGCAGCAGGTCGGCCTCTGCGCGATGAAGCAGATGGCCAACAAGCTCGGCATCAGCCAGACGGCCAAGGGCGACCCGTTCGTCGAGGTCCCCTCGATGGTCCTGGGCACCCTGGAGCTGTCCCCGCTGACCATGGCGAACGTCTACGCGACCTTCGCCGCCCGCGGCAAGTACTGCACCCCGATCGCCATCAACAAGATCACTACCGTGGACGGCAAGGACGTCAAGGTCCCGCAGTCGACCTGCAACCAGGCCTACTCCGAGACCACCGCGGACAACCTCAACACCGTCCTGCTCAACGTGACCGAGAAGGGCACCGGCGCCTCCCTCGGCCTGGAGGGCGGCCGTCAGATCGCCGGCAAGACCGGTACCACCGACGAGAAGAAGGCCGCCTGGTTCAGCGGCTACACCCCGCAGGTCGCCACCTCCGTCTGGCTCGGCGGCCCGGCCGGCGGCGTGAAGATGAAGAACATCAAGATCGGTGACACCTACTACGGCAGCGACGGCGTCTTCGGCGCCACCGGCCCGGGCCCGATCTGGCAGCTGGCGATGAACCAGGCCCTGCGCGGCGCCCCCATGGAGAAGCTGCCCACCCTCGACATCCCGGACCCGGCGCCCAAGCCGGACCCGAACGCCACGCCGCCGGGCGCCGCCACGCCGCCGAGCGGCGACGCGGCCGCCGCGGGCGGCAACCCCGGCGGAACCCCGGGCGGCAATCCCGGCGGGATGATCGGCGGCGGGTTCACCCTCCCGCCCGGGATCATCGGCGGGAACGGGAACGGCAACGGCAACGGCGGCGGCCGGCACTAGCCGAGACCGACGCGCGACGACAGGGGCGCCCTCCGAGCGATCGCTCGGGGGGCGCCCCTGTGTCTGCTGCTGTGCACGCGGTGCCGGTGCGGGTGGTGCGTTCGGTGCGGGTCCTACGTGTCGGTGCGCGTCAGCCGGTGAGCGCGGCCTTCACGGCGGCGGCCACCCGGCCGCCCTCGGCCAGGCCGTCCACCTTCGGCTTGACCAGCTTCATCACGGCGCCCATGCCCTGCGGCCCGGTCGCGCCGCTCTCGGCGACGGCGGCGGCAACGATCGCCGCCAGCTCCTCGTCGGAGAGCTGCTTGGGCAGGTAGCCGGCCAGCACCTCGCCCTCGGCCCGCTCCCGGGTGGCCTGGTCGGTCCGACCGGCACCGTCGAACGCCTCGGCGGCCTCCCGGCGCTTCTTCGCCTCACGGGCGAGCACCTTCAGCACCTCGGCGTCCGACAGCTCCCGCTTGGCCTTGCCCGCCACCTCCTCGCTGGTGACAGCGGAAAGCGTGAGCCGAATGGTGGACGAGCGCAGCTCGTCCCGGTCCTTGATGGCAGCCGTGAGGTCCTCCTGCAGCTGCTCCTTGAGCGTGGTCATGGCCCTGAGTCTCCCACCTGCGGCGTTCGGCTGCCCGCCATTAACGCAAGGGGGCATTTCCGGGTACCGGGACTTTCCACCAGGAGGTAACTACTTATAGTAGTTACATGACTGCTGTCGAGGAGCCCTGCGCCGGGCTGGTCCTGCACGCCCCCGAGGGGACGCGGTACCTCTTCGACCCCGGGGCGCTCTGCCTGGAGCTCCTCACCACCGGCGGCCCCGGCGCGTACGCACGGTACGAGGTCCTGCACCGGCCCCGGGACCTCGCGGACTGGCTCGGACAGTCCCGGCTGCGGCTTCCCGCCGGCACGCACATCGGCATCAGCCCGGAGCAGCTGGCCGCCGTACGGACCCTGCGGGACGCGCTCCGGCGGCTCGCGACGGCTCGCGCGCACGGCGGGACGGGGGCGGCCGCGGACTACGCCGAGCTCAACCGGGCCGCCGCCCACCCGCCGCTGGTCCCGCAGATCGGCTCGGACGGCACCGCGGCACCACCGCTGCCGGCCGACGGGGACCAGCTCGCCTCGACCGTCGCGCGCGACGCGATCGCCCTGTTCACCGGCCCGTACGCGGACCGGGTCCGCGAGTGCGGCGCCCACGACTGCTCCCTGATCTTCGTCGACACCTCACGACCCGGACGACGGCGCTGGTGCTCGATGGAACGCTGCGGCAACCGCCACAAGGTCCGGGCACTGCGGGCCCGGCGTGACCGGGCCGACGACCGGGCCGACGACCGGGCCGACGACCGGGCCGACGACGATCCCCGCTGACCTCGCCGGCGGGCACCGTGCTCCGGTTCCGCCAGGAGCAGCCCGTCGGCCCCGTGGAACGCGCCCGGCAGCGCGAGCACCGGCGCGCCGCACCGACCCCGTCGCCGCCGAGCCCGCGCCGCACCGGGGGCGTACGGAGCAAGCCGGCGTGTCCCTCCGCACCGCCGGGACGTTCACCGGCTGATCCGCCGTCTGAGAGCATGGAGCGATGCGACCGCTGTACTCCGTCCCCCTCGGAATCGCCGCCACCGGCGCCGCCTGCCTCGCCTACTCCGTCGGGTACGAGGTCCGTTCCTTCCGGCTCCGCCGGGTCGACATCCCCGTCCTGCCCCGGGGCGCCCGCCCCATCCGCGTCCTCCAGGTCTCCGACATCCACATGGTGAGCGGACAGGGCAAGAAGCAGCGCTGGCTGCAGAGCCTCGCCGGCCTGCGCCCCGACCTGGTGGTCAACACCGGCGACAACCTCTCCGACCCGCTCGGCGTCCCCGCCACGCTCGACGCGCTCGGACCGCTGATGGAGTTCCCCGGCGTCTACGTCTTCGGGTCCAACGACTACTACGGCCCGGCCCGCAAGAACCCCGCCCGCTACCTCCAGGCCATGCGCAGCGGCGCCCACGGCATGAACAACCCCGACGGCACCGCGCGGCGCGGCATCACCGGCGCCGTCCACAACCCGTGGGAGAAGCTGCGCGACGGCTTCGACGCGGCCGGCTGGCTCGACCTCACCAACGCCCGTGGCCGGCTCGCCATCGGCGGCCTCGACCTCGAGTTCACCGGCCTCGACGACCCGCACATCCGCCGCGACCGCTACAGCGAGGTCGCCGGCGGCCCCTCCCCCGACGCCGACCTCTCCCTCGCCGTCGTGCACGCGCCCTACCTCCGCGTCCTGGACGCCTTCACCGCCGACCGCTACCCGCTGGTCCTCGCCGGCCACACCCACGGCGGCCAGCTCTGCGTCCCCTTCTACGGCGCCCTGGTCACCAACTGCGACCTCGACGCCAAGCGGGTCAAGGGCCTCTCCACCCACCAGGCCGGCGGCCGCCGCTCCTACCTCCACGTCTCCGCCGGCTGCGGCACCAACCGCTACACCCCGGTCCGCTTCGCCTGCCCCCCCGAGGCCACCCTCCTCACCCTCACACCCGCCCCCTGACCTGCACCGGACGCCCGCCGGGAATCGGATTTCGTCTCTCGGCGAGCGTCCGGTAGAGTTCTACTCGTCGCGAAGGAGACGGAGCGACAAACAGCAGGACCGGGGTGTGGCGCAGCTTGGTAGCGCGCTTCGTTCGGGACGAAGAGGCCGTGGGTTCAAATCCCGCCACCCCGACCCAGTAGTACGAGTTCAGGGCCCTGCCGGAGAAATCCGGTAGGGCCCTGATTCGTTGTGCGTGACTATCTGCGTGACTAAGGCTCAGGATCCCGCGCGAACAGGTTATCCATGACGGTCGCTCCGGTCTGGATCACCGGGCGGATCTGCTTCCGGTAGACCTCCTCCGTGACGGCGGTACTGGAGTGGCCGACGAGTCGGGAGATCTCCTCCAGGGGCACGCCCTTGTCCGAGAGCAGGGATACGAAGCTGTGGCGTAGCTCACGGGGCGTCCACTCGGCGGCGTTGACTCCCTCAGCCTTGGCGATCGCGGTACGGAAGGCCCGGCGAACGTGGGACGGGTCCAGCTCCGTGCCCACCGCAGAGTGGAAGACGAGGTTGTTCTCCTCCCACTTGTCGCCGGCCGCGAGCCGGTCCCATCCCTGGTCCACCCAGTGATCCCAAAGCGCTTCCACGCAGCGGGCGGGGAGCGCGAGCGTCCGCCGGGACTTCCGGGTCTTGGTGTCGCCGCCGGCCCGGACCGAGCGCCATACGGCGATGTGCGGCGGAATCGGCGGGTTCACGTCGAGCTGAGCCTTCAGGAACACGTGGTCCCAGGTCAGTGCCCGCAGTTCCTCGGTCCGCGCACCGGTGAGCAGGGACACCACGACGTAGGCGTGCATCGGGGTCTTCTCCACTGCTTTCAGCACCGCCTCGGCCTGAATGAATGTCAGCGCCTTCGAGGGCCGTCCCGGCTGGCCGGTCGGTACGGAGCACAGCTCCACGACGTTGCGCTTCACCTTGTCCCGGGCCATGGCCCGCTTGACGGCCCGGTTCAGGCAGGAGTGGAGCCCCTCCAAGGTGCGACTGCTCAGGATCTTGGCCTTCTTGGCCAGCCATAGGTCCACGTCCTCAGCGCTGAGGTCTCGGAGCTTCCGGGCACCGAGCGCGGGAATCACGTGGATACGGCAGAGGCTCGTGCAGGTGGCCACAGTCTCGTCGTCGCGGCCGGCGAGGCCGTACGCCAGCCAATCGTTGACTGCGTTCTCCACCGTGTAATTGGTGGGGGCAATGGCGAGACCGTCCTCGTGATCGCGAAGGACTTCCTTGAGCTTGTTCTTCGCCTCGGTCTTGGTCTTGCCGCTCCCCCGCTTCACGATGCGCTTGCCACTCGGGTCATAGCCGAGGCTGGCGGTCGCGATCCAGCGCTGCCGCTTCTCGTCCCAATGAAGACCGCCGTCTCCCCTACTGCGACGGGTGGTCACTGCTTCCCTCCTGCTTCGCGCTCAAGCAGCGCGACGTAATCGGCGATGGCGGACGCCGGAATGCGTCGAGAACGGCCTTCACAAACCGTGCGGAGGCGTCCCATACGGATCAGGTCGTAGATGACGGTCCGGCTCAGGTTCAGTACCTCCACGGCGTCCGCCACCCGGTAGAGAGCGGGCCGGGCCAACACAGCCTCAGCCATGCGTGGGTTCTCCTTCCGTCCCGGGTGCGGATTGGATGGCAGCCGCGAGCCAGGACTCACCCCGGGTGAGGCCTCGGCCGGCGAAGACCCAGTGGGCGAGGACGAGCGTCGACTCCTCAACGGCCGGGGCGTCGGGGCCATGGAGGCGTTCGAAGGTCTGGGCACGGCGCCACGCGGTGCGGGCGTCGCGGAGCGCCCCGAGGGTGGTCGAGTACCTGCGGGTCTTGGTGGAGAAGTGGCCGCGGAAGCCGAGCATGTGCGCCCAGGCCCGAAGACGGAGTTCGCCGAGTTCAGGGCGGGCGCCGAGCTTCCAGCAGGTTCGGATGAGCCGGCGGGCGTGCTCAGGTATGTCGTGCTGGGCGATCTCGGCGAGCAGTCGCACGGGGCGGTCGAGGGTGCCAGTCGCAGTCTCGGCGCCCTTGGTGGCGTACTTGGCGATGTAGGCCGCGACGGCCCGTTCCGTGATCGGGATGGGCCCGGTGAAGTCGGCGGCGCGGATCGTGCGGATGTCGAGCTGTCGGCCGAAGGCGAAGCGGCGCTGACGGCCGTCGAGGAGCGGGCCGGGGATCTCGGTCCGGCGGACGGCGGCGCGGATGGCGTCGGTCAGCAGCTCGGCCGAGGCCCAGGCCGGCGGAGGACTGTCGCCGCCTTCGGGGCCGTCGAGGCGGATCACGCCATGGAAGTGGATTGCACCGCGCTTCTGGTACTCGGCAACCTTTCCGAAGGAGATCCGGGCGAACTCCCTGAACTCGCGCTGCGTCAGGCCGGCCCGCTTGGCGACTTCCCGGCGGAGGTGAATGGAGAAGCGCGCCCAGATCTTGCCCGCGTGGGCGTTCCACAGGACGGCGCCCTCGTAGTCGTACGTCTCCGGATCGAGCGGGGTCCCGAGTGCCGGATCATCGGCCACGTGGGCGGCGCCGCAGCGGCAGCGGCCGGAGGCGGGTCGGTTGTGGACGGGGCCGAAGGACGGGGCGGTGAAGGTGGCGAAGACCCGGGGGTGCGTGGTGACGGTGTCCGGGGTGCCCTTGCCGCCGACGAGTCCGGCGTTGATCAGGTGGTACGTGTCCCGGCGGTACGTCTCGGCGCAGGACGGGCAGCGGGTGGTGCGGCGGTTGCCGCAGCGCACGAGCAGGTTCCCGGCGGGCAGGTCAGCGGACTGCAGGTGGTGGAGTACCTGCCCGGTCGTCTCGTTGATCTCGGTGCGCCAGCCGTCGAGCCGGATGGGCGAGGTGCAGCCGGCGAGGCCGGACAGCTGCCGCATCAGGTCGGGCATGGTGCCGAGCTGGGCGAGGCCGATGAGGTCAGAGACCGGCGGCGCGGTGGTGGTGGTCATGTGGTTCACCTCCGATGTGGGGGAGGGCCCCGGAGCCGGTTGGCAGACTCCGGGGCCGGGTGGTCAGGACCGGTCAGCGGGCTTCTGGTGCTTGTCGATCCACTCCTCGGCGCACACCTTGTGGACGGGCTTGCCGAGGTCGGAGCGGAGGTTGGTGGGCTTGTCGCAGATGCCACAGGGGGCGGGCTTCTTGGCCCAGTGGCGCGAGTGTCGCCAGTCGAGGAGTGCCATGTCAGACCGCCGTCGCGGCGCTGGCCAGCGGGCGGGCGACAGTGCCGGTGCCGTGGCAGGTGGGGCAGTTGACCGGGACGGTGGCACGGGAGCCGTCACGCAGGCGCATGCCGGTGGCGATGTGCGCCGTGGCGTGACCCGAGCAGGTCGGGCAGATACGGGTCGGGGCGTGGCTGTGCTGGGGCATGATGGTGCTCTCCTTCGTGGGCTTCGGTTCGGGAAGGGGTTGCGGCCCCGGGGCGGCGGGATGCTTGGCGGCGTGTTGCCGCCCTGGGGCCGGTCTTGGAAGTCAGCGGCGGCGGGAGGTACGGCCGTCGCGCTTGTGCGCGTACATGTCCCGGTCGGCGGCCGCGAGCGCGTCCGTGAGCGAGACCACCGGCAGCTCGGCGACGGGGCAGATGCCCACCGAAGCGGAGGCCGGGAGCGTGAAGCCGGCGTACGGAACCGGCTGGTGGAGCGCCGCGAGCAGGTCCGGCAGGCGATCGGGCCCGTTCAGGACGACGGCGGCGAACTCGTCCCCGCCGAGGCGAGCGGCGATTCCGGAACGGCCGCACCAGGCGGAGAGACGCTTGGCGGTGGCGGCGAGTACCTCGTCGCCGGCGGCGTGGCCGTGGGTGTCGTTGGTCGCCTTGAAGTCGTCCAGGTCGATCAGCAGCACCGACGCGCGGTCGGGGCAGTGCTCGATCAACCGGTGGGCGCGGGCGGTGAAGCCGTCGCGGGTGTGGAGCCCGGTGAGCGGGTCGCGGCGGGCGGTGGCCAGGCGGCGGTTCAGCCAGAGGCCATGTGTGGTCCATCCGATCAGCGGTGCACCGGCGGCAAAGATCGTGGGCAGATCCATGAGCGGTCCTTCGTGATGGGCGGTGGAAGGGTTGCGATCTCCGGGGCGGCGGGATGCTGGCGGCGTGTTGGCCGTCCCCGGGGAGGTCAGAGGCCCAGCGACTGAGCGCGGGCGGCGGCGCGGTCGAGCAGGTGGTGGATGTCGGCCTGCCGGGTGGTGGAGCGGTCGTTGAACTCGTCCGGGGAGTTCACGGGGCGTCCGGTGGCGTGCAGGACCTCCATGAGCTGGACCCGGGCGGTCTGGACGGTGGCCGGCGTGCCGTAGCCGTGAACGAGGACGGCGGTCTGGGCGCCGAGGAGGCAGACGCGGCCGGCGGAGTCCCACATGGCGCCCTGGAGCCAGCCGACGGCGGTGATGTATCGGGAGGCGAGCCGCAGGTGGTCGGCAGCGGTGACCGGGACCGGGCGGGCCGGGCGCCGGGTGAGCCGGTCGAGCAGGGTGGCGTGCGGGAGCGGGTAGCCGGCGTTCCAGGGCTGGACGGTGGAGCCGAGGGGCGAGACGTACGGGACAGGGACGCGGACCGGGGTGGGCAGCGTGGCCAAGTACGCCTCGATCTCGGCGACGAGGCCGGAACCGTCGGCCGTCACCAAGGGCGGCAGGCTCAGGAGTTTGGTGTTCATGAGGAACTCTCCTGTGGGGATGGCTACTTGGTGCCGGTCTTGTTGATGACGTTCACGCCGTCGCGGGTGGTGTTGTCGATCAGCGGGGCGGCCGAGGACCCGGCGAGGTAGAAGCCGAGGAGGACGAGTGCGGCGACGGCCCACCAGCGCAGGCGGAGGTTCCGCACGATGAACCAGGCGACGAGGGCGAGCACGGGCAGGAGGGGCAGCGAGATGTTCATCAGGCCGTTCCTTTAGGCGAGTTCGGCAACGAGGGCCGAGGCGAGCGGGTCTTTGATGCCGAGCCGGGTGCGGAGCGTGGCGGCGTCGATCGGGTTGCCGGTGCGGGTGCGGTGGTCGTCGGCGACCTTGCGGGCGTGATCGAGGAGGAAGGACGGGACGGCCGGAGCCGCAGCGGGAACCGGGACCGGGGTCGGGTCCGGCGTGGGAGCCGGGGCGATCTCCGGGATGGGCGGCGGCGGAAGGACCGGGGTCGGCTCGGTCACCGGCTCGACGTCCGCGGAGTAGAGCGGCAGGTCGTCGACCTCGGTGTCGTCCTGCTCCGGAGCGGCATCCGGGATGGATTCGGCGGTCGAGTGGGCCAGCAGGGTGCCGCCGAGGAACGCGGCGGCGGGCCAGCCGGCGACGAGTACGCGGAGCCAAGCCGGAGCGTCGGCGAGGTCGAGCAGGCCGGCGGTGCCGATGTTCGCGCCGAGCGAGGCGGCCAGCGCGATGACGAACCAGCACCAGGCGAGCCGGACCGAGGCCCCGGAACGCAGTCGACGCCAGGCGGCGACGAGCAGCAGATCGACGGACACCGGGTAGGCCCACGACTTCCAACCGGTCTGGCCGGCCGCCTCGGCAAGGTCGTGCAAGTGAGCGAAGGAGAGTGCGGCGGCGATCACCGCTTGCGCCAGGACGGCGTCCAGCTTGGGGAGTCGGCGCATGTCGGTTCACCTCCAGTTCGATGGGATGGGAGACCGGGCGGGGCCGGTTGGCTGGCCGCCCGGGCTCGGTGGACGGGCTCTACTGGGCGTTGCTCGGACGGCGGGACGCAGTGATGTAGAGCCGCTGCTGACCGGGGGTGCGCGTCGGGTACTCCCTGACCTCGTGCACGCTCCAAAGGCGGCACAGGTCGGCGACCACCAGGTGCACGTTGTTGACGTCGCAGATCACGCGAATCTGGATCACTGCGGGACCCCCAACGTAATTCCCGTGCCGAGGCAGTCGAGGCACGTGGCCTCCTGTTCGGCGATCTGGCGCCGGCGCGGACCACGGCCGGCATAGACGGTCTCGGTGGTCTGGCCGGTGCCCTCGCAGGGCTGGCAGGGCGCGGGCTTGGGCGCCGTCTGGCGCTTGCGGGCGGCCACCGGGGTCACCGGGCGTTGCGCTGGGCGCGATCGGCGGCGGCGCGGGCGTCCCGGGCCACCTCGGCGGCGTCGCGGTCGTCGGGGTTGGCCTTGGTGATGCGCTCCAGCAGATCGGCCTTCTCGGCCAGCAGCGGGCCGGAGTCGGCGCGGCGGTCGGCGTTGGCCTTGAGGCGGCCGATGAAGGCGCCGATCTCGGAAATGGACGGCTTGCGGGACATGGGCGTTCTCCTTCTGGTCGAGGCATGGCGGGGGTAGGGAATTGGCGCGAAGCGGTCGCGCCGACCGTGGGCGGGGGGAGCTACTCGGCGGCCGGGAGCGGAGCGAAGACCGGCGGGGCGGTGGGCTGAGGCGGGATGATGGGCACCACCGGCGGGCGGAAGGCCGCGAGGCGCGGCAGGTCCGGCACCAGGTGGGCGAAGTTCGCGCAGCGCTCAGCGATCTCGGCGAGCGAGCGGAAGGGCGTGCGGATCTCGGACCAGCGGCCGGAGGTGTCGGCGGCGACGGCCATGCCGGGCATGTCGGGGCTGATCCGAGTGGCGGCCGTCATGGCGGCCTCGGAGATGTCACCGAGCCCCATCTTCGCCGTCTCCAGGTCGTTGACCCGGTGGACGGTGCGGCCGGTGAGCTGGGAACGGAGCAGGGTGGCACCCTTGCCGAGTTCGGAGCCGAAGCGCTGGCCCGAGATCTCCAAGAAGATGCCGGCGGCGCGGGCGAGTTGGGCGAGCCGGATGAGCGCGGTGACGATCTGGTTCCGGCGTTCCTCGTCGGCCTTGCTCGCGACCAGGAAGAGTTCGGCGATCTCGTCCACCAGGACGATGACGGGCACCGGCCGGACCTTCGCCGGCAGGCCCCAGATGTCGGCGGTCAGTTCCTCGGCAGCGACCGAGCCGGGCACACCCTGATAGGCGCGGATCAGGTCGTACCGGTCGTCCATCTCGACCAGCAGCGCCAGCAGCAGGCCGAGCGCCTCACCCTGGTCGGTGGCCAGGGCAGACAGCCGCGGGGCGAAGGGTCGCTGTTCCACGCCACGCTTGCAGTCGATGCCCACCAGGGCGACCGGCTGCGAGGCAAGGCCATGGATCAGGTTCCGGGTGAACATCGACTTGCCCGACTGGTTGGCGCCGAGGTTCAGCCCGTTCGGCGACTGCCGGAAGTCCCGGTGGTGGATGGTGCCGTCAGCCCGGAGAGCGACCGGGACCCTCAGCAGGCGGGCGGCCTTGGCGTTGGCCCGGCGGGGCAGGCGGACGTTCTGCAACACGTCGAAGCCGACGATCCGCAGATCCACCACACCGGGCTTGACCTCCGAGGCGTACACCGCGTGGACGCCCCAGGCGTGCCGCAGACGCTCAGTGGCGTTCACCACGTCGGCCGTCTCCTGGCCACGGGCGAGCCGCAGCCGCAACCGAAGCCCGGTCGAACTGGCCGTGATGCTGCGGACCTTGGGCATCGCGGGCCGCGCGGGCCGGTTGGTGGCCGAGGAGGCCATGGCCCGCCAGAACGAGGGCTCCACCGTGAGGCCGCAGGCCTCCATCACGTTCTCGTAGTCGCTCCGGATGCGGTGGACGGTCAGCGGCAGGCCGACAGTCGCCCAGTACGTGCGGGGCATCCTGGCCCTCGCGTAGAGGGCTCCGGAGCCGAGGACCGCAGCGGGGGCGCCCAGCTCCAGGAGCGTCGTCGTCAGGGCGTCCATGGCGGTCAGGCGCCGGCGCCGGCGAGCGCCGGGGCGGCGGTGACGGTCACGGCGTCGGCCCGGAAGGCGATGCCGGAGCGCTTCTGACCGTTGAACTCGTTCTCCCACGGCCGCGCGATCAGCCGGGTGAGGCTGACCAGCATGCCGGGGGCGAGCCCGTCCGGAATGCCCGGCTGCGGGACGGTCAGGGACAGGATGTCGGCCTCACCGTTGGCCACGAAGGTGACGTCCAGGGTGACCAGCGGCGCGCCGGTCTCGGTGTCCATGGCCATCTCGCCGGTGCGGCGGTCCTTGAGCTTCGGGCGGGGCGCCTGGGCGACCATCACCAGCGCGGCGGTCGTGTCGACGGGGATGAAGCGCATGAGCTGGGCTCCTTCATCTGGCACCGAGGGGATTCGTCAGTCCTCGGAGCAGCCTCACCACGGCAGATACCGGGTGTCATCAGCACCTCCTGAGATCTTGTCTTCAAGTCCTCATTAGGAGTTGCTGCTTCCATGACTATGACGGCTCATCAGCTAGTCGTCAACACCTCTTTAGGACTTAGGATGAGCGGGAGACCACGACAGGACGGTGACCAGCACCATGGCCAACCAGTACGAGCGGATTGCAGCCGATCTCAGGCGCCGGATCGACACCGGCGAGCTGGCCCCGGGCGACCGGCTGCCGGCCGAGACCGCGCTTGCGGACCAGTACCGGGTGAGCGTTCCGACCGTCCGCCAGGGCGTGGGCGTGCTCCAGGGCGAAGGACTGGTGGAGAAGCAGCACGGCCGTGGGACCTTCGTCCGCCGGCAGCCGACCAAGGTGAAGCGCGACAACCAGCGCCACCAGTGGGAGAAGGATCGTGCCCGCGAGTCGGAGACCGAGCGTCTGAAGACCGGCGCCACCGAGCACGACACCGGGCTGACGGTGAACGACCTCGTGTTCTCCGCACAGTACGAGAAGGTGCCGGCGAACGCCGACCTGGCCGCCGCGTTCGGCATCCCCGAGGGGACCATGCTGCTGGAGCGGACCTACCGCACCCGGTACAGCGAGGAGCACGCGCCGTTCAACGTGGCCCGGTCCTACCTCGTGCTCGACATGATCGCGGGGAACCCCGACCTGCTCCGCGAGGACCAGGAGCCGTGGCCGGGCGGGACGCAGAACCAGCTGCACACCGTCGGCATCGAGTTGGACCGGATCGTGGAGACCTTCCGGGCCCGGCCGCCGACGCCCGAGGAGACCGAAGAACTCGGCCTGCTGGTAGGTGTGTCGGTGATCGTTCTCCGGAAGACTTGCATCGACACGACGGACCGCGTCGTGGAGGTCTCCGATGTCGTACTGCCCGGCGACCGTACCGAGATGGTCTACACGACCAAGCTGAACAGGTGGTGAGCATGACCAACCTCGTTACCGTCATCACGGCGGTCCACGGGCCGAGTGCCGAATACCTTGCCGACGCCTACAAGTCGCTGCTGGACCAGGACATGCCGGACGGCTGGGACTGGCAGTGGGTGATCCAGGAGGACGGCGAGACGGACGACGTCGCCCCGCACGTCCCGGACGACGCGCGGATCAGCTTTGGCCAGGGCCGGCACGGGCGTGCGGGCATGGCGCGCACGATGGGGCTCTCCCGCGCCGTCGGGCAGTTCGTGAAGGTGCTCGACGCCGACGACATGTTGCCGCCCGGGACGCTGGCCCGGGACCTTGTCGTCCTCACGAGCCGGCCGGACGTGGCGTGGACGACATCCCGCGTGCTCGACCTGCTTCCGGACGGGAGCACGGTGGGCTTCGACCAGGACCCGCCAGCAGGGCCGATCGAGCGCGGCGAGGTGCTGGAGCACTGGAAGGCCCACGACTTCCGCGCCCAGGTGCACCCGGCGACGCTGTGTGTGCGGCGGGACCTGTTGCTCGCGCTCGGCGGGTGGATGGCACTTCCGGCGTCCGAGGACACTGGGCTGCTGCTGGCGCTCAACGCGGTCAGCCGCGGGTGGTTCGTCGCGGGCACCGGGCTCCTGTACCGGAAGTGGCCCGGGCAGAGCACCCACCAGGCGGCGCACAGCCAGGAGATCGAGCGGGCCGCGCGCATGGCGGTCGTCCAGGCCCGGGCAGAGGCTCTGCTGGCACTGGAGAACTGGCGGATCGACGCAGGTTGAGCGTGATGCGGCAGGATCGGCCCCGGCAGCTTGCTGGGGCCGTTTGCTGCCCGGGCTCAGGTGCGGTCAGGCGACCCGTCGGCGGCCCGAGCGCCGGGCAGGAGAAGCCCACGGGCGGTGTGCTGATCACCCTCGAAGCGGCCCCGGACGCCCAGGTCGGTGCGAGCGGCTTCATGGAACCGGTTGATTGCCTTGAACACCTCAGTGTGCAAGGCCCGCCACTCGGCAAGGGTGCCGTCGACCATCCCTCGTGCCTGCCAGCCGATCGCAGCCAGGGTCTCCTGGATCGAGTGCGCCGCCTCGATCACGTCGTCGCCGGCGAGCAGCATGACCCGTTCGAAGGCCTTGGCTTGATCCCCGCCGGCTTCGGTGAGCTCCATCGACAGCTCGTGCTCGGTACGAGGCATCTGCCGGATCTCTTCCCGGACCTCGTACAGGAGGACCGAGATGTGGATCGTGGTCCGGACCTGCCCGACGTAGTCGGCGTAGGCGTCCAACTTCTTCTCGTCCCAGCGGAGCCGCAGCCCGTCCTTGCGCCGGCTCCGTTCCATCAGGCTGTTCGTCAGGTACGTCGTGAGCCCACCGAGAACCACGGCCGCAATGGTCACAAGCTGGGTGATCGTATCCATGGCCCCCGCGCAAGATGGTGAAGAACCGTCAGTTCAGAGCTTGCCGATCATAGGCGGCCGGCGGGCCAAGGAGCAGGGGCGGAGGAGGTAAGGAGGGTGGGGTGATGAGGGGAGGAGGGGTGCGTAAAACTCTTCTCTACGGGTTCAAGGGCGCGCGTTGCGCGCCAGGGCGCAGGCCTTGCCGCTCGCCTCGCCCCCTGTCTTCGCCCGGGGCGGGCGGCGGCCGGCCGCGCCAGGCGTCGGACCGAAGGGGATGGGTGCAGGCCACTGCTGGCCGTGGCTGGTGACGGGCTCCTCCACGGTTTTACCCACCTCCCTGGCCCGGGACCCGCGTCGAGCAAGAACGGGGGGCCACTCGGCCAGATTGCGGGCAGGCGAGAAGCCTGCCCGATTCGCGGGTGAGCTTACGGCCCCCCGATCATGCTCGACCCCAAACCAGACAGGACACCGGCCAAAACCGCTCCGCCGCCCGTAAGCGGGAACAGCTGCGGCAGCTGAGTTCGATCCGGGAGGAACCGGGAGCGAAGCGAGCTTCCGGAACGAGCGGACATAGCTACACCTGGACGCAAGGAATCTACCTAAAAGCGCCCGGGAAGACCCGTGGACTGGCAGAATCATCCGAACAGTGGGAAGACCTATGTTTGTGGGGATGGAAACCTGATGCCGGAATCGATGGATGCCTCAGGAGTAGTGGATGCGACGGACGCCCTGATTCAGCATCGGCGCGAGGTAGCCAATCTCCGTCAGCGAATTAAGAATCGACGCTGGCAGGTTGCCGCCCTCTTTGGAATTCCTTTGCTATTTACTCTCACCATTCTATTCTGGGCCACGATCGGATTCTTCTGGCTAGGCAGGCGCAATCCCGGCGAAGTCAATGGCATGCTTGGCGGAATTCTCGTGGCACTTCTGATCAGCTTTATTCCGCTGGCGAACATGGAGTTCAATTCAAGCTGGAACGGCTGGGACGATCGCAGAGCAGCGGTAAGCGACCTTAAGCTCGACCTGGAGCTTGCCGAGGAACGCAGGATTCTTGAGGCAAGGCGGCTCACGCCGTCTACCGTTGATCGTCGGGCGTCATACAAGGAGCGAATCCCCAGTGAAGTGGTTAGACTCCGAAAGGAGTCTCGCTACTATCGGCGCGTCCATCTCTATTTGCAGTGGGTGATCTTCACTGGATCCGCAGCAGTCTCTGCAGTCACTGCATGGTACGACCCTCCCCAGCCAGGAAAGGGGGTGCTGATCGCCCTGGGATTTACCATCACGGTAATTACGGCCGTGATTGGATATTTCAAGCCACGGGAGCGAGCTTTCAACTTGCAGCAAACTGCCGACAGTATGGAGCAGCACGTCATTGCGCTCGAACTGGGAATTTTTCCATATGGCCGAGATGACGAACAAAGCCTGGAGAGCTTTGCCACTACTGTTGAAGCTCTGCGGGCCGACCAGCGCATGCGTGAGCAGCAGCTAGAACAGTCCCATCAAGGCCAGGCCGAGGTGATCTAGTCAGGCCGAATCAAGGCTGGCTCTCGGTGGTGGTTGGCACAGTGGCGTTGCTGGTCGGCAGGGAGACTCTACGGCAGCAGGCGTCTGCTGCCACGCGGAGCTGAGTGTCTAACTGCGCTACAACGAGCGCGCACTACGGCGAACAGTCACGGACATTCAGGGACCGTCTGGGCAGGTCAGCGGCACTGCTCACCAAGGTCAGGCAAGCGCCCATGTTGCTTCGGGACGAAGAGGCCGTGGGTTCAAATCCCGCCACCCCGACCCAGTAGTACGAATCAGGGCCCTGCCGGAGAAATCCGGTAGGGCCCTGATTCGTTGTGCGTGACCACCTGCGTGACCAAGCCTCAGGGGATCCTGCGCGAACAGGTCGTCCATGACGGTCGCTCGGGTCCGGATCACCGGGCGGCTCTGCTTCCGGTGGACCTCCTCCGTCACGGCGGCGCAGGAGTGGCCGACCGGTCGGGAGATCTCCCCCACGGGCACGCCCTCGCAGGGAGCAGGGCCGCCCCGTCCGGAACACGTGGCCCAGGTCGGTGCCCGCAGTTCCGACAGCGTCACCTGGCCGTGGAGATTCCACCACACGCACGGCAGCGTGCGGCCGATACCAGGGCCCAGGCTCTACCGTCGACGTAGTTCGGTTCCCGTACGACCCAACAGACGTCGGAGTTCGGCATGGCCAGCTATGAAGCACACGCCCAGGCTGCGAGCGACATCTTGGCGCGGATCAAGCTCACCGGGATGCAAGCCACCAACGAACTGCGCGCACAAGTCGCACAGGTCGAAGCCCTGCTGGCGCTCGCCGCAGCCGTGGCCGGCCGCCGGACGGAAGCTCCATACCCGCCCCACGGGACCACCGACTCCCGCTGACACGAGCCGCCGCCGTCTGGCACGGGCGCGTGCGACAGCGCCCCCGCGTGACCGACTGCGCTACGACGACCCCGGGCTTCGGCGTACGTCCATGGACGCCCGCGGTCTGTCCGTGCAGGTCATCGACGCTCCCCCTCCACCTCGCCCGACCACCCGAGTTGCTTCGGCACCGCAGACGTTCCCGCGATCGAGGCCGTCCGCCCGGTGCCGCAACCGGTCGGCTCCTGACGTTCGCGAGCCGACGGCGTTCGCGGGCACAGCCCGCCCGGTCACTTCGCGTCAGCCCGGGCCCGCACGCGCACCGGTGTCTCCGCCAGGGCGGCGGCTGCCAACTGGTCGGCATTCGCTGGCCGGCGCCCGCGTTGGTGGTGCTCCGGGGGCGAATAACATTGAGGTCGTTCTTTTTTGTCTGTTGGACCTTGGGAGCCACCGGTGGCGAGAGCCCAGCAGGACCGGGCCGTACGCACGCGCGAGACGATTCTGCGGGCCGCCGCCCACGTCTTCGACGAGTTCGGGTTCAACGGGTCGAGCGTCAGCCGGATCATCGCCAGGGCGGGGACCACGCAGGGGGCGATGTACTTCCATTTCAGATCCAAGGAGGAGCTGGCCAAGGCGGTCATCGACGAGCAGGCGTCGGACCTCGAACTCCCGACGGAGGCGACCGGGTTGGGCCAGCTCGTCGCCCTGAACCTCTATCTGGCCGATGAGTTGAAGGCGAACGTACTGCTGCGCGCGGGCGTGACGCTCGCCGTCGAGCAGGGGCAGCTCGGGCTGCGCGAATTCGGACCGTACGAGATGTGGGCGGACCAGTTCCGCGCGGAGCTGGAGGCCGCGCGGCAGGCGGGCGAGCTGCTGCCCGGCGTCGATGTGGCGGAGGTCGCGCAGCTCCTGGTCGCGGCGTACACCGGCTCACAGATCATGTCCCACCTGCGGAGCGACCGGGCCGACCTGCCGGAGCGGATCGTCCGGCTCTGGTGGTACCTGCTGCCCGGCATCGCCACCGCGCCCACCGTGGCATCGCTGCGGGCCACCCTCGCCGCGCACGCGAACCGGGCCTGAGCCGAGGAGCCGGCGGCCCCCCGGCCCCTCGGGTCGGTGCCGCCTCAGAACAGCGCCGGGAGGTCCGTCCGGGAGGCGATCCCGAGCTTGGGGTAGGCCTTGTAGAGGTGGTGGCCGACGGTGCGGGGGCTGAGGAAGAGCTGTGCCGCGATGTCGCGGTTGGTGAGGCCCCGGGCGGCGAGCCTGGCGATCTGGAGCTCCTGCGGGGTGAGCGCGGTGAGCGCGCCCGCGGGGGCGTCGGCCGGGGCGGGGGCGCTGGTGCCGGTGGCGGTGAGTTCGGTGCGGGCGCGGTCGGCCCAGGGGCGGGCGCCGAGGAGTTCGAAGGTCTCCAGGGCGGCGCGCAGGTGCGGGCGGGCGTCGGTGCGGCGGCGTTCGCGGCGCAGCCACTCGCCGTAGAGGAGCGCGGTGCGGGCCTGCTCGAACGGGCGGTGGGTGCCGTCGTGCAGGTCGAGGGCGGCGAGGTAGGCGGATTCGGCGAGTTCGTCCGGGCCGAGCAGGGCCTGGCAGCGCAGTCGTAGCGCCTCGGCCCACGGCACGCCGGCGGCGCGGGCCCAGCGGGCGAACCGCTCGTACGGGCCGGCGGCACGCTCGGGGGTGCCGAGGCGGACGGCGGCCTCGACCAGGTCGGGGACGGCCCGGGTGCCGCTGACGTGGTGCCGGTAGGGGCCGGTGGTGAGGGCCTGGAGCCGGTCGGCGGCGTCACCGGCCCGGCCGTGGCCGAGGTCGAGCAGGCCGAGCGCCCACTGGGCCCACGGTTCGCCGGGGGCGGGGGCGGCGGTGCCCGCCGCGCTGCCGGCCGGCGTGGTCGTGGTCGGCGTGGTCGTGGTCGGCGTCGTCGTGGTCGGCGTCGTCGTGGTCAGCGCAGTCGCCGTCCGTGCCTTCGTGGTGAGCGTCGTGGTGTGCTCCGCGTCGCCGGCGAGCGCGGCCAGGCAGGCGAGCAGGGCGCTGAGCTGGCTGACCCACTGGTGCTGCCCGGTGTCGCGGGCGAGGGCGAGCGCCTCGGTGGCGGTGACCTCGGCGTCGCGGTGGCGGCCGTGGAACAACTCGGCCTCGGCGAGGAAGAACTGGAGCGTGGGCAGCACGCCGACGGTGCCCTTGGCGCGGGCCTCGGCGACGAGTTCGGCGGCGAGTTCGACGGTTTCGGCGTCGCGGCCGAGGATCAGCGTCGCGCCACAGAGCTGGACCAGGTCGCTCGGGGTCTCGGCGCCCGCCCGGCGGGCCGCCGCCGCGGTGTCCCGGGCCGCGGGCAGCGGCACGGCGGGGCGTCCGAGGGCGGGCAGGACGGCGGCGGGCAGGTGCCGGGCGAGCGGGGTGAGCGGGTCGTCCTCCGGGAGTTCGGCCAGGACGACGGCGAGCCGGTCCAGGACGGCGACCACCGGCTCCTCGCCCGCGTACCAGGCGGCGTGGAAGGCCTGGAACAGCATCCGGGCGGCGTGCGGCGGCTCGATGCCGGTGCCGGCGGCGTCCAGCAGCAGGCGGTAGGCGGTGGGGTAGGAGCCGCGCCAGAAGTGCGCGGTGGCCCGGACGTGGTCGAGCAGGGCGTGCGCGAAGACGTTGTCGGTCCGGGCGCCGGCCCGTTCGGCGAGCGCCTCGGCCTGCTCCAACTTGCCTTCCTCGGTGGCGGCTTCGGCGGCCAGGACGAGGCGACGGGTGGCGCCGTCGCGGTCGGGGGTGAGGCGGGCGGCGCGCTCGTACGCGGCGGCGGCGCCGCCGTGTCCGCCACGGGCCTCGGCGCGGAGGGCGGTGCGTTCCAGCGCGTCGGCGAGTTCGGCGTCCGGTGCGGTCGCGGCGAGGGCCAGGTGCCAGGTCCGGCGGTCGCCGTCCTCCAGCGCCTCGCCGAGAGCGCGGTGAACCGTCAACCTCTGTTGCAGTGGAGCGCGTTGCAGGATGGCGGCGCGCAGCAGCGGGTGCCGGAAGGCGAGCCGGCGCTCCGCGTCCACGGCCACCAGGCCCGACTCCTCGGCGGGGGCGAGGTGTTCGGCGGTCGCGCCGAGGGTGGCCGCCGCCGCGAGGACGACGTCGAGGTCGCCGTTCTCCTCGGCGGCGGCGACCAGCAGCAGGTTCTGGGTGGCCGGTGGCAGGCCGGTGACCTGGCCGTGGAAGGCGATCTGCAGGCGGCTGGTGAGCGGCAGCGCACCGCGGGCGGAGTCGGCGGACTCCTCGACGGTGGCAGGCAGTTCGGTGAGTGCCAGCGGGTTGCCGGCGGCCTCGGCGAGCAGTCGGCGGCGGACTCCGCCCGCTAGCCCCGATGCCGCTCGGGCGTCGAGGAGTTGCGCGGCCGCCGGCTCGGCGAGGCCGGCGAGCCGGAGTTCGGGCAGGCCCGCGAGCGGCAGGGCGCCGCCCCCGGGGCCCGTCGCACCCCCGGGGCCCGCCGAACCCCCGGCACCCCCGCGACCCGCGGCACCCCCCGGCGCGCCCGCGTCGCGAACGGCGAGCAGCAGGGCGACGCCCTCCGCCTGGAGCCGACGGGCGGCGAGAAGCAGCGCGTCCAGCGAGGCCCGGTCCAGCCACTGCACATCGTCCACGATGCACAACAGCGGCTGTTCGGCGGCCAGTTCGGCGAGCAGCCCGAGGGTGGCGAGCCCGGTGAGCAGCCGGTCGCCGGGCGCACCGGCGGGCGCCGCGTCGTCGCTCAGGCCGAACGCGCCTTCCAGGGAGCGCCGTTGCGGTCCGGGCAGCGCGGAGAGCCGGTCCAGGCCGGGTGCGAGCAGCAGACTCAGGCCGGCGAACGGGAGTTCGGCCTCGTACTCGACGCCCGTGGCCCGGACCACGCGGAACGCGTCGCCGGCCGCTGCCGCCGCGTACTCCAGCAACGCGGTCTTGCCGATGCCCGGCTCGCCGCGCAGCACCAGCACCCCGCTGCGGCCGTCCCGCGCCCCGTCGAGCAGCGCCTCGACGACGGCCTGCTCCTGTTCCCGCCCGTAGAGCATCCCCATCCTCCGACCCTACTGGCGCGACCTACCTACGTCCTTGCGCGTCCCTGTACCTATCCGTGACAGATTCGCCCGCCGCCCGCCGTCCGTACCTTCATGACCAGCGGGAACGACCCGCCGAACAGCCCAGCGGAACACGGGAGAAGACCATGACCGACATCCGGCAGACCACCGTCCAGGCGACCGACCTCCAGCAGCTCGCCGAGCGCTACCTCGCCGTCTGGAACGAGACCGACCCGGCCGCCCGCCGCAAGCTGATCGACGAGGCGTGGGCCGAGGACGGCAGCTACACCGACCCGCTGGCCGCCGTCACCGGCCGGGACGGCGTGGACGCCCTGATCGGTGCCGCCCAGGCGCAGTTCCCCGGCCTGGAGTTCACCCTCGGCGCGGTCGACGCGCACCACGACATCGCCCGCTTCACCTGGAACCTCGGGCCGGCCGGCGAGGAGCCGCTGGTGATCGGGTTCGACGTCCTGGTGGCCGGCCCGGACGGCCGGATCGCCTCGGTGTTCGGCTTCCTGGACCGCGTCCCGGGCGCCTGAGCCGGCGCCGGGAAAGTCGCACCCCGCACGACCGGGCCCCGGGCCGGACCGACCGCAGAGCCGGCCCGGCCACCGGGCCACCGAGCCGCACGGGCGGGCCCGCCCCCGGGCCCGCCCCGCCGCCCCCGTGAGGAGCACCCCAGATGAGCACCGCCCTGCCCACCCGTACGGCCGCCCCGAAGGCCCGGCAGGCCCCCGCCGGGACGGGATCCTCCACCCGGGGCCTGCTGCCGGTGGTCCTGACCGCCACCTTCATGACCGCCCTCGACGTCTTCGTCGTCAATGTCGCCGTTCCCTCCGTCCAGGCCGACCTGGGCGCCGGGCCCTCGGCCGTCCAGTGGGTGATCGCCGGCTTCAGCCTGGCGCTCGCGGCCGGCCTGATCACCGCCGGCCGGCTGGGCGACCGCTACGGCCGGCGCCGGGTGTTCGCCCTCGGCCTGGCCCTGTTCACGCTGGCCTCGGCCGGCTGCGGCCTGGCCCCGACGGCGGCCGCCCTGGTCGGCGCCCGGGTCGCCCAGGGCCTGGCGGCGGCGCTGATGGGTCCGCAGGTGCTGGCGATCCTGCGGACGGCGTTCAGCGGCGCGGCGCAGGCCCGGGCGTTCGCGATGTACGGGCTGACGATGGGCGTCGGCGCGGTGTTCGGCCAGCTGATCGGCGGGGTGCTGATCCGGGCGGACCTCTTCGGGCTGGACTGGCGCACTTGCTTCCTGATCAACCTGCCGGTCGGCCTGGCCGCCCTGGCGCTGGTCCGCCGCTGCCTGCCGGAGTCCCGCGCGCCGCAGCGGCCCGGTCTGGACCCGGTGGGCGTGCTGCTGGTCACCGTCGCACTGACCGGCCTGGTGCTGCCGCTGATCCAGGGCCGCGAGCAGGGCTGGCCGCTCTGGACCTGGCTCTGCCTGGGCGGCTCCGTCGCGCTGCTCGCCGCCTTCGCGGTGCACCAGCACCGCTCCCGCGCCACCGGCTCGCCGCTGGTCGACACCCGGCTGTTCCGGACCCGCTCGTTCGCCGCCGGGCTGCTCGCCCAGCTCGCCTTCTGGCTCGGCCAGTCGTCGTTCTTCCTGGTGCTCGCCCTCTACCTGCAGCCCGGCCGGGGCCTGGACGCGCTGGGCGCGGGTCTGGTCTTCACCGCGATCGGCGTCGGCTACCTGCTCACCTCGACCACCGCGCACCGCGTCGCCGCCCGCCTCGGCCGCCAGGCGGTCGCGCTCGGCGGTCTGCTGATGGCGGCCGGGCTGGGCCTGCTCGGCCTCGCCGTGCACGCCGCCGGGACGACCGGCAGCGTCTGGTGGCTGGCGCCGGGCCTCTTCGTGGACGGTCTCGGCATGGGCCTGGTGATCGCGCCGGTGACCTCCGTGGTGCTGGCCGGGGTGGAGCCGCAGCTGGCCGGGTCGGCGGCGGGGGTGGTGGCCACCGTCCAGCAGGTCGCGGGCTCGCTCGGGATCGCACTGATCGGCATCGTCTACTACGGCGCCGCCGACCCGGCCGTCGCCTTCGGCCGGAGCCTGGCGGTGCTGACGGTGCTGGAGCTGCTGCTGGCGGGTCTGGTGCAGCTGCTGCCCCGCCGGGCGGCCTGAGGGCCGGACGGACGAGACCGCCGCACCGCCGGGTAGGCCGAGGGCCGGACGGACGAGACCGCGGAGCCGTCGGCCGGGCCGAGGGCCCAGGGGCGGCGGCCGGCGAGGAACAGCAGGGCGGGTGGGCCTCCGGGCCCACCCGCCCGTTCCGTTCCCTCCCCCCGATCGGGTTGGATGGGTGGATGAGCGAGGAGAAGAGCGCCGTACCGGCGTGGGAGCAGCGGTTCAGGGCGGCCCGGGTTTCCCTTCCGGACTGGGCGGAGGACGCCCCCGACCGGGCGCTGTACGTGTCCAACGCGACCGGCACCTACGAGGTGTACGCCTGGGACCGCGCCGACGACACCCACCGCCGGGTGACCGACCGCCCGAACGGCACCACCGACGCCGAGCTGTCCCCCGACGGCGCCTGGGTCTGGTGGTTCGACGACAACGACGGTGACGAGTTCGGGATCTGGCGCCGCCAGCCCTTCGCCGGCCGGCCCGACGGCGCGGAGGGCCCCGACGAGGAGGCCGTGCCCGGTCTGGCCGCCTCCTACTCGGCGGGCCTGGCCCTCGGCCGGGACGGGACGGTGGTGGTCGGCCGCTCCACCGACGAGCACGGCACCACCCTCCACCTGCGCCGCCCGGGCGCGGCGGAGGCGGTGGAGATCTACCGGCACGAGGAGTACGGCGGCGTCGGCGACCTCAGCTACGACAGCACGCTGCTCGCCATCGACCACACCGAGCACGGCGACGCGATGCACGCGGCGATCCGGATCGTCCGGCTCACGGACGGCGCGACCGTCGCCGAGCTGGACGAGGTCACCGGCCGCGACGACCCGCGCGGGGTCGCCTGCCTCGGCTTCGCCCCGGTCGAGGGCGACACCCGGCTGCTGGTGGCCCACCAGCGCACCGGCCGCTGGGAGCCGATGATCTGGGACGTCGCCACCGGCGCCGAGACCGCGCTGCCGCTCCGCGACGAGCAGGGCCGCGAGCTGCCCGGCGACGTCTCCGCGCAGTGGCGGCCAGGCGCGACCGCGCTGCTGGTCGAGCACGAGTACGAGGCGCGCAGCGAGCTGTTCTCGTTCTCGCTGGAGGAAGCCCCAGGCGATGGCGGCCGCCTGACCCGGCTGGAAACCCCGCGCGGCACCGTCGGCGGTGCCACCCCGCGCCCGGACGGCACGGTGGAGTTCCTCTGGTCCTCCGCCGCCGAGCCGTCCGCCGTCCGCTCCACCGCCGGCACGGTCGTGCTGCGGGCCCCCGGCTCGGTGCCGCCCGGTTCGGTGCCGGTCGAGGACGTCTGGGTGGACGGTCCCGGCGGGCGGGTGCACGCGCTCGTCCAGCGGCCCGCCGGGGCCGGCCGGGGCGACGGCCCGTTCCCGACCGTCTTCGAGATCCACGGCGGGCCGACCCATCACGACAGCGATTCCTTCGCCGCCGGGCCGGCCGCCTGGCTGGACCACGGCTTCGCGGTGGTCCGGGTCAACTACCGAGGCTCCACCGGCTACGGCCAGGCCTGGACGGACGCCCTGCGCGAGCGGGTCGGCCTGATCGAGCTGGAGGACATCGGCGCCGTCCGCGAGTGGGCGGTGGCGAGCGGGCTCGCCGACCCGGGCCGGCTCGTCCTCACCGGCGGCTCCTGGGGCGGCTACCTCACCCTGCTCGGCCTCGGCGTGCAGCCGGAGAACTGGTCGCTCGGCGTCGCCGCCGTCCCCGTCGCGGACTACCTGACCGCGTACGACGACGAGATGGAGGCGCTGAAGTCGCTCGACCGCACGCTCTTCGGCGGCACCCCGCAGGAGGTGCCCGAGCGCTGGACGGCCTCCTCGCCGCTCACCTACGTCGAGCGGGTGCGGGTGCCGGTCTACATCAGCGCCGGGGTCAACGACCCGCGCTGCCCGATCCGGCAGATCGAGAACTACGTCGAGCGGCTGGAGCAGCTCGGCAAGCCGCACGAGGTCTACCGCTACGACGCCGGGCACGGCTCGCTGGTGGTGGAGGAGCGGATCAAGCAGCTGCGGCTGGAGATCGACTTCGTCCGGCGCCACCTCGGCGCGGACGCCGCCGGGGAGAATCGGGCCGAGGGGGCGGCGGACGCCGCACCGGAGGACGGGGGGACCGGGTGAGACGTCTGCTGGCGATCGTGGGGGTGGGGGTGGCCGGGGCCCTGGTGCTCACCGGCTGCTCGGGTCAGGACAGCGACAGTGGAGCGGCCTGCCCGCCGCCCGCGTCGCCGTCCACGCAGCCGACGGCGTCGGCCACGTCCTCGGCCACCGCTTCGGCCTCGGGTTCGGCCACCGCTTCGGCGGGAAGCCTCGCCCTGCAGGCCGCCTACCGCACGGTCGAGGACGGCGAGGGCGACGAGGCCGACGGGGCCGGCAAGCCCGGCGAGAGCGACGACGGCGTGGTCGTGCTCGCCAAGTCCGGGTCGAAGTCGTCCGGGTCGAAGTCGTCCGGGTCGAAGGGCTCCAAGAGCGGACGCAAGGTGCGCCACCACACCGACCACGACGATGACGACGACAACGGCAGCGGGAACGGCAACAACAGCAGGCGGTGCGACCCTCCGCCGTCGGGTTCGCCGTCCTCGTCTCCGTCCGGTTCGCCGTCCCCGTCCCTGTCGGCCACACCGGCGAAGCCTCCGACACCGTCCCGGCCGGTGGTGCCGTCCGTGCCACCGGCGAAGCCGACGCGCTGAGCCCCCGCCGAGGGGGCTACTCCAGGACCGGGTCCAGCCCGAGGGCCCGGTCCTGCTCGGCCTCCGCCTCGCGGCGCGCCAGGCGGAACCACATGAAGACGACGAAGCCCCCGAAGACGAACCACTCCAGCGTGTAGCCCAGGTTCTGGAACGCCCGCAGGGTGAGCCCGTTGCCGCCCTGGGGCTGCACGGTCGGCACCGTGGTCAGCCCGGCCGGCGCCGCGTCCGCGGACACCCAGCCGTCGTACCAGCCGTCGTAGGAGAGCTTGTTGACCAGCGCGGCCTGGTTGATCGTGCCGAGCTGTCCGGCCGGGAGGCCGCCGGCCACCGCGCCGTTGCTGCCGCTGGTCTCGCCGGCCTGGAGCCGCCCCGTCACCGTGACCTCGCCGACGGGCGCCGCCGAGGCGGTGGT
Source organism: Kitasatospora sp. NPDC032757 (assembly GCF_055579305.1). NCBI lineage: Bacteria > Bacillati > Actinomycetota > Actinomycetes > Kitasatosporales > Streptomycetaceae > Kitasatospora > Kitasatospora sp. NPDC032757. The sequence goes on from NZ_JBVINN010000010.1 coordinate 131,181, forward strand.
GGTGCCGCCGGCGGCGGGCGTGCCCGGCGCCCAGCCCCGGACGACGGCGACGGTCCGGCCGTCCCCGGTGCGCAGCGGGGTGAGCACGTAGTAGCCCTGCTTGCCGTCCAGCACCCGGTTGGGGACGAGCAGTTGGTGTTCCTGGTCGAAGGTGCCGGACACCGTCACGGCCCGGCCGACCGTGTCGGTGGTGACCTGCGGCCGGTCGGCGCCGAGCAGTTCGCCGAGCGGCCTGGCCGTACCGGCGTCGTCCACCGACTTGCTGATCTCCTGGTGCGAGGAGACCTTGTCCTCGAACCGGCCGAGCTGCCAGGTGCCGAGCCAGACGCACACCGCCACGGCCGCGACGGCCAGCGCGGTGCCGCTCAGCCAGCGCGGAGTCAGGAGGAACCGGTACACACCCCCACGGTAACCATTCCTCACGCCCCTCCCGACCACAGGGGTCCGCCGGCCGCCCGAGAAGTCGGCCCGGCCGACTTCCTGTGCGCGGGGCGCGCCAGGTGCGCCCGGGGTTCAGCCGGCCGACGGGGAGGTGGTCGCGGTGGGCGCGGGCGGGGCCTGGAGGGGTTGGGGGGCGGTGCGGTAGACGGTGCCCGCGCAGGCGCCCGGGAGGCCGGCCGTCGCGGTGGAGGGGCTGCCCGGGGCCGGCGTGTGGGCGAGGGTGACGGTGGGCGGCGGCGCGCTGGGGCCGGTGGTCGGGGTGGCCGTGGGGCTCGTGGCCGTGGTCGGGCCGGCCGTCGGCGTGGTCGTCGCCGGGGGCGCGGCGCTGGATGCCCTCGAGGAGCCGGCCGCCAGGCCCGGGCCGCCCGAGCCACCCGGACCGCCCGGACCGCCCGGACCGCCCGTGGCTCCGGCCTGCGCGCCCGAGGTGCTGCCCTGGCCCGACCCGGCCGCCAGGGCCGATCCGCCCTGGCCGGCCGTCGCGCTGGGCGAGGAACCACCCGGGGCGGGGCAGCCGCCGGCGTCCGGCACCCAGCCGAAGTCCACCCGGTACCCGGTCCGCGGCGCCAGGAGCAGCCCCTGGACGGCCCCGTCCACGGCGGCGGCCGAGGCGCCGGCGCCCGTTCCGGCGGCGGGCAGGCCGGTCGCCGGGTCGCCGGCCGTGTGGTCGGTCACCCGGATCCGGGCGGCGTCCGTCCCGGCGACGGCGATGACGGAGACCGCGCCCGGGCCGCCGAGCCGGCAGGCCTGCCCGGAGGTGTTGAGCACGGTGAAGTATCCGTAGATCCGCCCCTCGGCGTCGGCGGTGCCGACCTGGGCGGTGCCCTGCCCGAGGTCGCCGCGGGTGCAGAGCGGCACCAGCACGCCGCCGCCGGTGCTGGGCGCGGTGGCGGGGGTGACCGCACCCGGGCCCGCGTCGGGGGTGGTCGCCCCGGGGCTGGGCGAGGCGCCGGCGGAGCCGGACGGCCCGGCGCCGGTGCCCGTCCCGCCCGTGCCGGCGTGCGGCGTCTGGTTCGGGCCGGCCGGCTCGCCGACGGCCGTGGTGCCTCCGGTCGAGGCGGAGGTCGTCCCACCCTGGGCGCCGGGCGAGCCGGGGCCGCCGGAGAGGTCCAGGTGGTCGGTGTCGTGCAGGGTGGGCAGCGCGATGGCGAAGGCGAGCGCCAGTGCGGCGGCGCCGGTCCAGGCTCCGCGTACGGCGGCCCGCCGACGGGGTACGGCGCGGCGGATGTGGTGCAGTCCGCCCGGGTCGGGCTGGAGATCGGACACCGCGCGTTGCATCAGTTCGCGGACCAGCCGCTCCTCGGCGTCCAGCCCGTCCGCGCCGGGCCCGCCCGGATTCAGCCCGTCCGCGCCGGGCCCGCCCGGGTTCGGCCCGCCCGCGCCGAGCAGGCCTCCCCTGTCGTCAGCCATGCCCGGCCTCCATCTGGACCCGCAGCGCGGCCAGCCCCCGCGAGCCGTACGCCTTCACCGAACCGAGCGAGATGCCCAGGGTCTCCGCGACCTGCGCCTCCGTCATGTCCACGAAGTAACGCAGCACCAGAACCTCCCGCTGACGGCGTTGCAGACCCCGTAGCGCGGCCTTCAACTGATCGCGCTCCAGCGCATCGTAGGCGCCTTCTTCTGCACTGGCCATGTCAGGCATGGGCTTCGGCAGCAGCCTCAGGCCGAGGATCCGGCGCCGCAGGGTGGAGCGGGACAGGTTGACGACGGTCTGCCGCAGATAGGCGAGCGTCTTCTCGGGCTCGCGAACCCGGCGCCTGGCCGCGTGGACCCGGATGAACGCCTCCTGGACCACGTCCTCACACGTCGAGAGGTCGTCGAGGAGTAACGCCGCCAACCGGAGCAGCGAACGGTAGTGGGCCTGATAGGTCTCGGTGAGCAGATCCTCGCTGGTGCCCGCGCTGGTACCGGCACCGGAGTCCGCCGGGCCGGGTGCGACCGCCGTCATCTGGCTATCTTCCGGCCTATCCGCAGGCCACTGGGCGCGCGGAGGGAACGTCACCGCGGCCGTTGCCGAGATGCCCGCCCCTGCTCCCACCATCACGTTCGCCACGCCCGTTGGACACTCGATCCCCTGTCATGGTTGCCCAGCCCACGGGACATTCTCGCCCATGGGCCGAAGCCGCCTCCAGGGGATTCGGGCGGATTCCGTGAGCGGGCTGTCCGGATACTGGGTCGGCCCGTCCGCACAGCCTCGGCCGGTCCATCCCAAACCCGGACGAAACGCCGGCCGAGAGCGCCAGGACGGAAGGCCGGACGAAGAGTCGGACGGAAGGGCCGACGCAACGTCAGCGCGGAACGCCGGCGGCGACGTCAGCCGGGCAGCTCGCCCGCGACCAGTTCGGCGATCTGCAGGGCGTTGAGCGCCGCCCCCTTGCGCAGGTTGTCACCGCAGAGGAAGAGGTCCAGCGCGGCCGGGTCGTCCAGCGCCCGGCGGACCCTCCCGACCCAGACCGGGTCCGTCCCGACCACGTCGTTGGGAGTGGGGAACTCGCCCGCCTCCGGGTCGTCATAGAGCACCACACCGGGGGCGTCCCGGAGCAGCTCCTGGGCGTGCTCCTGGGTGACCTCGCGCTCGAAGACGGCGTGCACGGCGAGCGCATGGGTGCGCACCACCGGGATGCGGACGCAGGTCGCGGAGACCTTGAGGCCCGCCAGGCCGAGGATCTTGCGCGACTCGTCACGGATCTTCAGCTCGTCGGACGACCAGCCGCCGTCCATCAGCGAGCCGCTCCACGGCACCGCGTTGAGCGCGAGCGGGGCGGCGAACGGGCCGTTGTCGGCGATCATCGCGCGGAGGTCGCCGGTGTGCTCGCCCACCTCGGTGCCGGCGACCAGCCCGACCTGCTCGCGCAGCGTGTCCACGCCGGCCCGGCCCTCGCCGGAGGCGGCCTGGTAGGAGGCGACGACGAGTTCGCTGAGCCCGTACTCGGCGTGCAGCGCGCCGAGCGCCGCGATCATCGTGAGGGTGGTGCAGTTGGGGCCGGCGACGATGCCGCGCGGGCGCATCCGGGCCGCGGCCGCGTTGACCTCGGGGACGACCAGCGGGACGGCGTCGTCCATCCGGAACACCGCGGAGTTGTCGACCACCACGACGCCCTTGGCGGCCGCGATCGGCGCCCAGCGCGCGGAGACCTCGTCGGGTACGTCGAACACGGCGACGTCGATCCCGTCGAAGACCTCCTCGGCGAGCGGGAGGACCTCGACGGGCTCCCCGCGCACGACCGGCTTGCGGCCGGCCGAGCGCGGGGAGGCGACGAGGCGCACCTCGCCCCAGATGTCCTGGCGGAGTGAGAGCAGGCCGAGCAGTACCTCGCCGACCGCGCCGGTGGCGCCGACGACGGCGAGGTTCGGCCGCCGGGTCATCGCCCGGTGCCGCCGTAGACGACCGCTTCGTCCGACTCGCTGTCCAGCCCGAAGGCGCTGTGGACGGCGCGCACGGCCTCGTTGACGTCGTCGGCACGGGTGACGACCGAGATCCGGATCTCCGAGGTGGAGATCAGCTCGATGTTGACGCCGGCCTCGGAGAGCGCCTCGAAGAAGGTCGCGGTGACGCCCGGGTTGGAGCGCATGCCGGCGCCGACCAGGGAGATCTTGCCGATCGCGTCGTCGTAGCGCAGCGACTCGTAGCCGATGCCCTCCTTGACCCGGCCGAGCGCGTCGATGGCCTTCTGGCCCTCGCTCTTCGGCAGGGTGAAGGAGATGTCGGTCAGGCCGGTCGACGCGGCGGAGACGTTCTGCACCACCATGTCGATGTTGACCTCGGCGTCGGCGATGGCGCGGAAGATGCGCGCCGCCTCGCCCGGCTTGTCCGGCACGCCGACGACCGTGACCTTGGCCTCGGACGTGTCGTGGGCGACTCCGGAGATGATGGCCTGCTCCATCTCGCCCCCTTCGGGCTTGTTCGGGTTGTCGTTGCTGACGATCGTCCCGGGAAGGCCCGAGAAGGACGAGCGTACGTGAATCGGGATGTTGTAGCGCCGCGCGTACTCCACGCAGCGGTCGAGCAGCACCTTGGAACCCGACGAGGCCAGCTCCAGCATGTCCTCGTAGGCGATCCAGTCGATCTTGCGAGCCTTCTTCACCACGCGCGGGTCGGCGGTGAAGACGCCGTCCACGTCGGTGTAGATCTCGCACACCTCGGCCCTGAGCGCCGCGGCGAGGGCGACGGCGGTGGTGTCCGAGCCGCCGCGGCCGAGCGTGGTGATGTCCTTGCTCGTCTGCGAGACGCCCTGGAAGCCGGCCACGATCGCGATGTTGCCCTCGTCCAGGGCGGTGCGGATGCGGCCCGGCGTCACGTCGATGATGCGCGCCTTGTTGTGGACGGAGTCGGTGATGACACCGGCCTGGCTGCCCGTGAAGGACTGGGCCTCGTGACCCAGGGATTTGATCGCCATGGCCAGCAGGGCCATGGAGATGCGCTCTCCAGCGGTCAGCAGCATGTCGAACTCACGGCCGGCAGGGATGGGTGACACCTGCTCCGCGAGTTCGATGAGCTCGTCCGTCGTGTCGCCCATCGCGGACACCACGACGACGACCTCATGGCCGGCCTTCTTGGCGTCAACGATTCGACGGGCCACGCGCTTGATGCCCTCGGCATCCGCAACGGATGAGCCGCCGTACTTCTGCACGACAAGGCCCACGTGCGCTCCTCGACTTGTGTCGTTTCCGGGGGCCCGGGGCCCCCGCACCCCCGGGTGGCGGGGGTTGTGCGGTCCGCGCCAGTCTACCGAGCAGGGGTGCCGCGACTGTCGCTTTCCATATGATGAGACGCCCGTTTCAGCAGGTGGGCGGCGGTACGGGACCGGACACCGGCAGGTCTGCGGGGTATCCGGAGCGGCCCCGGAGAATCGGCGGACGAACGGACGGCGGCCCCGGGGTTTTCCCTTCCGGCCTCGGAGCCTGAGGCGTGCGTCACAGTCCGTCCTCCGCTGCCGAGGTCCTACCGTCCGAGACCGAGCTCGGCGGCCATCAGGTCACCGGCCTGCTGCTCCAGCTGCTCGTCGGTGAGCCCGTCGTCGTCGGTGTCCGCACCGTCCGGCACCGCCCCGATCGGACTGTCCAGCCGGACGTGGGCGATCAGCGACTGCAGCGCCCGGAGCACCGCCGAGCAGGTCGTGCCCCAGTTGGAGAGGTACGAGAACTGCCACCACCAGAGCGCCTCGCTGACCCGCCCCTCGCGGTAGTGGGTGAGCCCGTGCTGGAGCTCGCTGACCACGCCGGCCAGGTCGTCCGAGATCCGGAACGCGTTCGGCTTCTCCGGCGGCCCGTACGGGTCGAAGACCTCGTGGTAGACGTCGATCGGCGCCAGCAGCTCGGCCAGCCGCTCCCGCAACTGCTCACCGTCCGGCTCCGGCCCGGCGTCGGGCTCGAACCGGTCCTCGGGGACGACGTCCTCGATGGCGCCGAGCCGGCCGCCGGCCAGCAGCAGCTGCGAGACCTCCAGGAGGAGCAGCGAGACCGCGCTGCCTGGCTCGTCGCCCTTGGCGACCTCGGTGACGGCGAGCACGAAGCTCTCCACCGAGTCCGCGATCTGCACCGCGAAGTCGTCCGGCTCCGAGCCGTGCGCGTGGATGTGCGGGGCGTGCCGGTCCTGCTGCGGGTCGGCCGGGTGCGGGCCGGCCTGGTGGGGGCCGCCCTGGTGGGGCGTGTGGGGCTGCTGGTTGAGCGTCCGGTCAGACATCGAGCAGTCGTCTCCCTTCGAAGGCGCGACCGAGGGTGACCTCGTCCGCGTACTCCAGATCCCCGCCGACGGGCAGACCGCTCGCCAGCCGGGTCACCTTCAGGCCCATCGGCTTGCAGAGCCGGGCCAGATAGGTGGCGGTCGCCTCCCCCTCCAGGTTGGGGTCGGTGGCCAGGATCAGCTCGGTGACCGTGCCGTCCGCGAGGCGCGCCAGCAGCTCGCGGATCCGCAGGTCGTCCGGGCCGACGCCCTCGATGGGGCTGATCGCGCCGCCCAGCACGTGGTAACGGCCGCGGAACTCGCGGGTGCGCTCGATGGCGACGACGTCCTTGGGCTCCTCGACCACGCAGATCACCGCGAGGTCGCGGCGCGGGTCGAGGCAGACGCGGCACTGCTCGGCCTCCGCGACATTGCCGCAGACCGCGCAGAACCGGACCTTGTCCTTGACCTCCAGCAACGCGTGCGCCAGCCGGCGCACGTCGGTGGGGTCGGCCTGCAGGACGTGGAAGGCGATCCGCTGCGCGCTCTTGGGCCCGACGCCGGGCAGCCTGCCCAGTTCGTCGATCAGGTCCTGAACCACGCCCTCGTACACGTCGCGCCTTCCGTCGGGTTGGTCGGTCTCGGCCGGTCGGTGGGGCACCCGCGCGGGGTACTCCGGTGCCATCATCCAACGAATCGGGCGCCGGGCGCACCGCCCGACGCCCTACTCCCGCATAAATCACACAGGTCCGTCGTCTGACCTTCAGACCATCATGACCTCGGACTTTCCCGACCGCTCGGGGAAGTTCCGCAGGTCAGAACGGCAGACCCGGGATGCCGCCGCCCAGGCCCTGGGTCAGCGGGCCCATCCGCTCGGCCTGCATCTTCTGCGCGGACTGGTTCGCGTCCCGGACCGCCGCGAGGATCAGGTCGGCCAGGGTCTCGGTGTCCTCCGGGTCGACGGCCGCCGGGGCGATGGTCAGCGCCACCAGCTCACCGGCACCGGTCACCGTGGCCTCGACCAGGCCGCCGCCCGCCGAACCGTTCACGTGCGTCTCGGCCAGCTCCTGCTGGGCCTTGGCGAGGTCCTGCTGCATCTTCTGCGCCTGCTTGAGCAGCTGCTGCATGTTGGGCTGGCCACCACCGGGGAACACGGCTCACTCCCTTGCGTTCGGGTTTCGTCTGCGTCGTCGCCCGACGTTGTCGTCCGACGTCTTCGCCACGAGCCTACGTGGTGCCCGCCCGTCAGCCGCCGCTGTGGCGGATCTCCTCCAGGACCGTCGCCCCCAGCTCGCGGATGATCAGCTCCTGGCCGGAGAACGTCTCCTCCTTGAGGTCCGGATCGTCCTCCTCCGGGATGTCGTCCTCCAGGGCGACCGCCGGAGCGGCGGGCGCCGGCCGGGCCTGCACGGGCGGAGCCGGCGCCGTCGGGGCGGCCGCTGCGACCGGTGCCGACGGGGGTGCGGCCACGGGTGCGGGCGCGGGAGACGGGACGGGCGCCGGTGCGGAAGCCTGCATCGGGGGCGCGGACGCCGCCGGACGCGCCGGGGGTGCACCCCAACCGCCGCCACCGCCACCGCCGAAGTTGCCGCCGGCCGCCGGGGCGGTGCCGCCTCCGCCACCTGCGACCCCGCCGGACGAGCCGCCCGACGGGTCGACGATGCACTCGATCCGCCAGTCCACACCGAGCGCGTCCGACAGCGCCTGGCGCAGCACGTCGTCGCTGTTGCTGCCGACGAAGCTGTCCCGGGCGCCCGCGTTGATGAACGACACCTGGAGCACGCTGCCGTCGAACCCGGCCACCTGGCCGTTCTGGCTGAGCAGGATCCAGGTGAAGCGGCGGCGGTTCTTCACCGCCTCCAGAATCTGCGGCCACATCTGCCGGATCTGTGCGGCGCCCTGCTGTGCGGCACCCGACGGCTGCCCGCCGGCCGGGGCCGCTGCCGGGACCGCCGTGGGCGCGGGGGCCTGGACGGGGGTGGGGGCCTGGACGGGCGCGGGCATCGGCTGCGGCGGGGTCTGCACGGGCGCCGGCTGGGCGGGCGCGGGCGCGCCACCGGCCGGCGGGAAGCTGCGCGGAATCGGCCACGCGCCGGGCGCGGGCCCGGCCGGGGCCGGCGCGGGCTGGACGGGGGGTGCCTGCATCGGTGCGGCCTGCACGACCTGTGCCGGCTGTGCGGCCTCACCCGGCACCGGGGCGCCCTGCACGGGCGCCGCGGGCATCGCCGGCATGGGCGTCACGGGTGCCACGGGTGCCACGGGTGCCATCGGCGCTGCGGGTGCCATCGGTGCCATCTGCCCGGCCGCCGGAGCCGCGAAGCCCCCGGCCGAGGCCCGGCGCTCCAGCTTGTCCAGCCGCGCCTGCAACGACAGCTCGTCGCTGTACGCGCCCGGGAGCATCACCCGGGCGCAGATCAGCTCCAGCTGGAGCCGCGGGGCCGCGTTCCCCCGCATCTCGGTGAGCCCGGTGTTGACGATGTCCGCCGCCCGGCTCAGCTCGGCCGCCCCGAAGACGTCCGCCTGGGCCTGCATGATCGCGACCCGGTCGGCCGGGGCGTCGATCAGCCCCTTCTCCCCGGCGTCCGGCACGGTGGCCAGGATCACCAAGTCCCGCAGGCGCTCCAGCAGGTCCGTCACGAACCGGCGCGGATCGTGCCCGCCCTCGACCACCCGGTCGATCACCTGGAACACCGTCGCCCCGTCGTGCGCGGCGAAGGCGTCCACCACCTCGTCCAGCAGCGCCGAGTCGGTGTACCCGAGCAGCGCGGTCGCCATCTGGTACGTCACACCGCCCTCGCCGGCGCCGGCGAGCAGCTGGTCCATCACCGACATCGAGTCACGCACCGACCCGGCACCGGCGCGCACCACCAGCGGGAAGACGGAGTCCTCCACCTGGATCTGCTCCCGCCCGCAGACCTCCGCCAGGTAGTCGCGCAGCGTCCCCGGCGGCACCAGCCGGAACGGATAGTGGTGCGTGCGGGAGCGGATCGTCCCGATCACCTTCTCCGGCTCCGTGGTCGCGAAGATGAACTTCAGGTGCTCCGGCGGCTCCTCCACCACCTTCAGCAGCGCGTTGAAGCCGGCCGAGGTCACCATGTGCGCCTCGTCCAGGATGAAGATCTTGTACCGGCTGTGCACCGGCGCGAAGAAGGCCCGCTCCCGCAGCTCACGCGCGTCGTCCACACCACCGTGCGACGCGGCGTCGATCTCGATCACGTCGATCGACCCGGGCCCGCCCGTCGCCAAGTCCCGGCAGGACTGGCACTCCCCGCACGGGGTCGGCGTCGGCCCCTGCTCACAGTTCAGGCAGCGGGCCAGGATGCGCGCGCTCGTCGTCTTCCCGCAGCCTCGCGGGCCGCTGAACAGGTACGCGTGGTTGACCCTGTTGTTGCGCAGGGCCTGCTGGAGCGGAGCGGTCACGTGCTCCTGCCCGATGACCTCGGCGAAAGTCTCGGGGCGATAGCGGCGGTACAGGGCTAGGGACACACCACCGACGATATCGGGACGGGCCGACAAACGCGTCGCCCCTCAACCGGGCCACCACGCCCCCGGGAACGCAAAGACCCCTCGCGCACCCGCCAGAGCTCTCCTACCCTTGCTGCCTTCCGGCCCTGGGGGAGTTCAGAAAGATGACGCCACACGAGGGGCTGCCCCCAACAGTACCCGATCCCCACCCCCACCTCCACCATCCCGATCCGCAGGTCACACCCCGCCCTCGCCTACGAGATACGTGGTCGCGACCACCCCTGAACATGTACTAAGCTCTCCCACGGAGGATTCGCCTAGAGGCCTAGGGCGCACGCTTGGAAAGCGTGTTGGGAGCAATCCCTCACGAGTTCGAATCTCGTATCCTCCGCCTCTGCCAGCCATGGCAGCACGAAGGCCCCGACCGCCCAGCGGTCGGGGCCTTCGTCGTTCCGTGGTTGCAGTTTTGGTTGCAGTTGCCAGGATCCACGGGATGGGGCGGGTGCACGACCGCATCCGGCTGACGGCCTCACTGACCGAGCCGTCGGATTCGCGCCCGCTGGGCACCGCTCCCCTGGCAGGGTGCAATCCATGGCCGTGTCCGAAAAGACCCGCAAGATCATCTGGTGTGAGGCAGGCGGCAGGTGCGCGATCTGCCGGGCGCAGGCGGTGACACCCGGGACTGACTGCGACGACCCCTCGGTCTTCGGCGAGGAGGCCCACATAGTCGCCCGCTCGAAAGGCGGACCAAGAGCCGGCTTGCTGGACGACGCATCCATCGACAGCCATACGAACCTGGTCCTGCTGTGCAACAGGCATCACAAGCAAATCGATGACCAGCCAGGCCACTTCACGGTGGATCGACTGCGCGAGATCAAGGCCCAGCACGCCGCATGGATGCGCTCGCTCGGCGAAGCAACGCCAGGCCGGCTGAAGTTGGTGCCCGACCCGGGGTTCCCGCAGCCTCGGATCCTGAAGCTGATCACCCGCGGCAACCCGCTGTGGAACATGATCAAGTCCAGCGTCACCTTCGAGTGCGCGCTGCCAGACGGTCTCCCCGAGGAGGATGAAGACCTCATTCTGGAGTTCCTGGACGCGGTCCAGGACTACTGCGACATCGCAGCTGAGCTACACAGTGTGCGCGAGAATCGCGACGCCGAGAAGGGGTTACAGAGCTACCTGAGCAGGCTCGCCGAGCACAACTTCCTGGTGGGCGCCTTCGTAAGCCACATGCTCTTGATCGATGGCTCTGGCCAGGAGGGCATGGTTTGGCCCATGCTCCGCGTCGAGGTCCAGCCAGCGTCGCGCGCCACGATCACGGACGAGAACGGCAGGCCCTATCCCAGCAAGCAGCCGAGCGCGGGAGTACCCGAGGAGGAGGAGCAGAGCGCATGACTGAGCGAACGATCTACCTCGACCCTGATCGACGCGACCCCAGCTCTCGGAAGATCAACGTCCGGGCCAGCCGCTGGTACACCGCGGTCGAACTCGACCGCGATGGGTACGTCGATGCCTTGAACTGGCGGGGAGACACTCCAGATCTACCCACCGCCTATACAGAGGCAGTTACCCGGGCGCAGAACACATCTGCCGATTGGCTCAGGTACGACGGGTACCTGGGCATGCTCTCGTGGAGCACCGGACCAAGCTGGGTCAGTCTGACTGTTCCCTTTGCCCAGGTTGGAGCGGCAGTCGCAGCACTGTGCGGTGCCGAGGTCAACCACGACTACAGCGGACTTCACGCTCTCGCCGACCGACTGGCACTTCCCATCGAGGACTGGCTCGCCCCCGGCGAGCGTGAGCTGGTCCGCGGCGTCAACTTTTCCGCGCCACCTAGCGTGTTTCTGCGGTTCCTGCGCGGCAAGGCCAAGCGGCACGGAGTACGCCTCAACGGCCGGGCAACCATGGGCAGTGTGTGGATTCGCCCGACACTGCCGCTCGCCGAAAAGCAAAAGCGGGAGCTGTTTCCCGAGCAACACCCCGGCTGGGTGGACCGATGGACCGGATACGTTGAGCCGGAGGACGCGCCTGAGCGGCCATGGGTGGGTGGCAGAGGACAGAACCTCAGTCACCGCGCGGCCCCTGTCCAATTCCGACATGTACAGGCGCCGAGTGGCGGGAAATGCCCCTGCGGAATGACCCTGCGAGCCCCTGAGGACGGCGGGAATGAACACGCCGCCCACCATGCGATGTGGGTGATCGGCGTTCGGGCACCCAAGAACTTGGAGTGGTGGAGCGACCTGGCGGTGGTGACCACCGAGTCGCCCATCGCCTGGCGGAAGCTGGCATACCAGGTGGGGCGGATGCCGCAGAGGGAGAACCACTACGACGTCAACTCGTGGTCCCACCTTGGCGAGCCAGAGCAGACCCCGGACAACGTGCGCGCATACCTACTGCAGGCCAACGGATACGTCATCGGCTACCTGGCGACCCACGATGTCAGCGAGCACCACCGCTGGGACCTGCTCGACGAGTCGGAGTACGGCGATCAGGACGACACCCTACGTCCGTGCATCGATCTGATCTGGGTCGCAGACTCCTACCGTCGAAAGGGCGTTGGCGCGACGCTCGTACAGACCCTCGCCGACGATTCCGGGTGTCAGACCACCGATGTGTCGTGGTCGACTCCCGTCAGCGCCGCCGGCCGGCGCCTCGCACGCCGGATCTCGCCCGACGGTATCTGGGTCAGCTGACGCTCCAACCAACATTCCCATAACAGACTCCGGCGGGAGCAGCGACTCCGCCTAGCTCTCCGGCAGGCTGAGGGCCATGGCCCTCAGCCTGCCGGCGCACCAGACATAGGTGCTGGGCCGCCGGACAAAGCTTCCTCTCTCATGAAAGCGCCCTGGTCAGAGCTTGCCGGCACACCGGACGATGCTGCCGGCACGGCGGACATAGGGTCGTTGAAGGTAGCTATTGAGGGCGAGCACTCCAAGCAAGGGTGAGAGCTTCTTGGATCTCACCCTGCTTGGCAACATCCGCCTCAAGCTCGCTATCAGGTACAGGAAGGTTCTGGCGCATAACCTCCAACACCTTCTGCAACCTTTGGGTGTACGACGGCAGAGTGGTGCCGTTGAACCACTCGTTGAGGGTGCTGCGCGTCACCCGCAACTCCTCAGGCATACGAGCCGCTACCCAGCGCACGGTCGGCCTCCCGGCACTTACGTAGTACTCGTAGAGGAGCTGGAAGAACCGCGCCTCTTCCGGCAGGTTCTCTCGCTGTTTGGCATGGTTCCACCGAAACTGAGCCCACTGCGGGGCACTGGAAGTCGTGCCACTGGCCGATAGCTTGCTCTCGACTCCGGGCGCGTCGACTGTAGTCAACGGCCTGATAGCAGCGGTCTCAGGCACAGGCTCCAGCTGGTCAGCGTATGGCCCAAAGGTTCGCTCATCGACAGCGGCCGTCCACGCGGCAAGCGCCTCCTCCACCGTCCTGCGGTGGACTTGTGCATTGTCCTGCTCGGGGAATAGATGCCCCACCAATTCCTTGACCAAGTCACGGTTTGGCAGTTCGGGGCCGCGAAGTGCCTTATGCCACGTCTGGCGTGACCACCCAGACTCCTTGCTCAGGCCAGCCAGCGATCTGTCTCCCTGACGCAGTACGTACCGCTGCATCAGCAGGAAGAACTCATACTGCGGGCCCTTCGGAACCTTCGGCTCCCCTATACGACGCTTCACCGCGAGCCCCCACCATCCGCCGTCAACGACTTATCCCACTCTTGTCACCAACTTATCCTGTATGGCGCTGGTGGTGACCTGGGAGTTCGGCGATGCACTACAAAGGATTACGTCGGACACCACCGGACGCCGCCGGACACGAAGGCCCCTGGCTGCACACCTCAGCCATCGTGGCCTGGCGGCATCCTGACCTGAAAGCGAGCGGCATGCGCACTTTCCGGCGCCTCCAGAGTGCCTCATCCAGGTTGCCCAAGACCAGGCAGCGGGGACTGATCTCGATCCTGGTCGCCCTGGCCGCCTTCGGGCTCGGCATGTGGCTTCCCAAAGAACAGATACTCGGCGGCGCGACCGTCGCGGGAACGGCAGTGGCCCTGACCCAGTTGCTGCTCTACGTCGCGGACAACCGCGAGAAGGGGAGGGCCAGCAGCACCGAGGCGTTGGATGATGAGTGACACGCCCCCTCCTGCGGCGACCGCAGACTCATAACGATGACCGTTCTCAGTGGCCAGCCCCTCGACAGGAACACCACCACACCGAACGTCTGCCGCACCAGCACCTGCAAGCCAGCCCAGACCGAGCCTCAGCCCGGCGACAGCACCGCCAGACCCGCACTAGGCGATGGCGGGTGGTCTCAGTTCTGGTCTCATTCATTGTCGTCCGCTGAGGTCCAGCCGATGGCCCCAGGCTCACTCTGTCCCAGCTCAGGTCGCTGACGTACTCCTGCGGACAACACCGAGGAGAATTGGAAAGCGTGTTGGGAGCAATCCCTCACGAGTTCGAATCTCGTATCCTCCGCCGGCAGAAGGCCCGGGCCGCACCAGCGGCCCGGGCCTTCGTCGTTCCGTCGCCGCCGCGCGGGGGCCACTTCGCCCACCACGTCCGCGACATCCCGGACGGCGCGGCCGCATACCTCGCCGCAGCGGACGGCACTACGAGATTCCCGCAGCTCCTGGTCCCACAGCCGCGATCAGGGCCGCCAAACCGTCCAGGTGGCGGTCGAGGCCGAAGGCGAACAGCGATTCGCCGGACAGGTCCAGGCCGGGGTCGGCGCGGGTGGCGGTGAAGGCCGGGAACGTACCGTCCGACAGCAGCACGGCCATCCGGGCCTCTTGGACTTGCATCCACTGATCGCCGGTGACACCACTGGCCCGACCCGCCTCCTGCTCCGCCGCGAGGTCGACCGCGCAGCCCCGGACGAACCCGAAGAGCGAGACCGCCGCGTGCATCCGGGTACCAGCGTCGAGACCCAGGCCTTCCAAGGCCGCCAAGGCCCATTCGACATGGCGCATGCCGTTCGGCGCGAGCAGCGGGCGGGCGAGGTTCATCGTTGCCGCCAGCCAGGGGTGTTCCTGGTAGAGCCGCCACTGGGCCCGGGCCGAGAGCTCAAGGCGGGACCGCCAGTCGGGCGGGGCCGGGGTGGGCAGGTGCGCCTGTGCGTAGGCCGCGTCGACCATCAACGCGAGGAGCTGGTCCCGGTTCTGCACGTGCCGATATAGCGACATCGCCGAGGTGCCGAGTTCGGCGGCCAGCCGCCGCATGGTGAGCGCGGCCGCCCCCTCCGCGTCGGCGATTGCGATCCCCGCCCGCACCAGGCGCCGGCGCGCCGCCGACTCCTCCGAGGGCCCCTCCTGCCGCTGGCCCGCCGCCGCTGCGGCCGCCCGCGACGCGCGGGGCACGGCGCAGACCACGGTTCCCACCCCAGGCACCCCTCGGACCAGGCCCTCCTGCCGCAGGACGGCCAGTGCCTTGGTCGCCGTGGCCATGGCGACCCCCCACCGCTGGGTGAGCGCCCGCGTGGAGGGCACCCGGTCACCCGGCCGCAGCTCGCCGGTCTCGATGCGGTGCCGCAGCTCGGCGGCGATCTTGGCGTACGGCGGCTCTGCGGACATGAGGCACTCCTTGGTGTACTAGTACATGAAGCCTAGTGCACTAGGATTCCTTCCTCAATTTCGCACTTCACAGGGGAATCTGCCGCCCATACGTTGTACGCATCGACCTGAGAGAGGAACCCGAGATGACCACCACCACCCGCACCGTGCTGATCTCCGGCGCCAGCGTGGCCGGCCCCGCCCTCGCCTACTGGCTGCGCCGCCACGGCTTCGTCCCCACCGTGGTGGAGCGCGCCGAAGCGGTGCGCGAGGGCGGCTACGCGGTCGACTTCCGCGGCGAGGCCCTGGACGTGCTGGACCGGATGGGCCTGCTGGAGCAGATCCGCGAGCTGGACACCGAGATGGGCGACGCCGCCATGGTGGACGCCGAGGGCCGCCAGTACGCGACCCTGCCGGCCGTGATCTTCGCGGGCGACCTGGAGGTCCTCAAGGGCGACCTGACCAGGATGCTGTACGAGGCCACCCGCGACGACGTCGAGTACGTCTTCGGGGACTCCATCGCGAGCCTGACCGAGGACGAGCACGGCGTCGAGGTCACCTTCGAGCGCGGCGCCGCCCGCCGCTTCGACCTGGTCGTCGGCGCCGACGGTCTGCACTCGCGCACCCGGGCACTCACCTTCGGCCCCGAAGAGCAGTTCGTGCGCCACCTCGGTATCTACACCGCCATCTTCAGCCTGGACAACTACCTCGGCCTGAAGAACACCGGCCGCCTCTACGCCGCCCCGGGCAAGGCCGCCAACATCTTCACCGCCCGCGCCAACACCGAGGCCCGCGCCGCCTTCCACTTCGCCGCCGAGCACCTGGAGTACGACCGCCACGACCGCGCCGGGCAGCAGCGCATCATCGCCGAGCGTTTCGCGGACGACGCCTGGGAGATCCCGCGCCTGCTCCAGGAGATGGCGCAGGCACCCGACTTCTTCTTCGACGCCAACGCCCAGGTGGAGATGGACACCTGGTCCAAGGGGCGGGTCGTGCTGCTCGGCGATGCCGGCTACTGCGCCGGCCCGACCTCGGGCCGCGGCACCTCGCAGGCCCTGATCGGCGCCTACATCCTGGCCGGTGAACTCGCCGCCTCTGGTGGTGACCACGCCACGGCATTCGCCGCGTACGAGCGTGAGATGCGCGGCTACGCGACGGAGCACCAGACCCTGGGCCGTGAGGGCGCAGAGCGGTTCTTCATGCCCGCGCCCACCCAGGAGATCCTGGACATGCTGGCAGCCCAGGCGCCCGAGAACACCCGAACCACCCCGGTCCGGCTGCGCGACTACGCCGCATCGTCGCCCGATTCCGCGTCGACCGGAGCAGCCCCGGGCACCGCGTGACGGAGACAGGTCGACGGGGCAGCCCTCCAGTCCATAGGAGATCATCCGTCTCCTGAAACGCGCCATTGCCCGAGAGGCCTTCCGATGCCTCACCACGACCGTCGCCGTCCCCGAGATCGCCGATCTCAGGCCGGCACGCCAGGCGAAGAACATCACCCTCACCGCCGTCGCCAACCACTTCGGTGTCTGGCCCGCCGTCATCTCCTGCATCGAACGAGGAACCCGCCGCGACGACACCCTCGCCGCCGCCTACCGCGACTGGCTCACCACCGCTTGACAGCCAATAGGAGCATCAGTGGCGCCCCACCGGCCCGAGCGTCGTGGATTCTCAGCGCCACAGAACCTACAGGCCGCGGTACACGTCGCGGCGGTTTCCGGCAGCCATCACCCACACGATCAGCTGGCCGTCCTCGATCGTGTACACGACGCGGTAGTCGCCGACCCTGAGACGCCACCGCGAGCTGTGTCCCTGAAGAGCCTTGATGTCGAAGGCCGTTGTGTCGCCCACGTCCAACCCCTTCTGGAGTTCGGTCAGGCGATAGAGGATCCGCAGAGCGTCGGGGCGCGGGATCTTGAGCATGTCCCGCTGCGCGTGCGGGGTGAACCGCGTCACGTGGCCCATAGAGATCAGGCGTGGTGGGCACGGAGCAGGGCGGCCATCTCTTCGAGCGAGACCGAACCTTCGGTGCCTTCGGATTCCGCCTCGTCGGCCAACTGATTCAGCCAGGACTCCTCGGCCTGCTCAGCCAACCGGCTCAGACGCCGGTACTCAAGGATGTCGATCACGACGGCTTCCTGCTTGCCGCGCCGAGTAATGATCGTCGGGGTCTCGTCCCGACGGGCCCGATCGAGGACGTCCGCCAAGTGACTGCGAACCTCGGCCATGGATGCGATCACCGGTTCACTCATGTCACAAATGTAGCCGATGTACATCTGCCCTTCGAGGCTTCTGCCCACCCGCCTCCGAGCTCCGCCATCCGGAGCCCGGTCGGACATGGAGCGCCCACTGCCCTGGTTGCAGTTCTGGTTGCATTCACCCCCGTTCAGCGCCGTCCGCACCTCAGCGGCCGGACTACTCCGCCCCAGGTCAGAATGCCTACGTTCACTCCCGAACAGCCGGACGAACATGTGGAAAGCGTGTTGGGGGCAACCCCTCACGAGTTCGAAACCCGTATCCTCCGCCTGTAAGACCCGGACCGCTCAGCGGCCCGGGTCTTCGTCGTTCCGTGGTTGCGGTTTTGGCCGCGGTCGCCCGGCCGGGGCGACCGCAGGACTACGGATCGGCCCGACCGTGCTGCAGCTCGGCCGCGTTGCCGGATGGTGCGACGCTTCAAAGCGCTCGCACCGTCGTCCCGCAGCAGGTGGGCGGCTGCGGGTCAGTGCGGCCTCCATAGGGGGCCGACCCGGGGCCGGCAGGGTCCGGGTGCGCTGTGATCATCTGATGATGATTCCGTGACCGCGATCCCGTCCCGCGGGTGGTCCCGGACCGATAGCGTTTGCTCCGGGCACGTGAGGCGGGGACGGCCGTGCCGGGCGTCGAGGGGAGCGTGGGCATGCAGCCGCTGGCAGCGGACGATCCGCGGCAGGTGGGCGAGTACCGGTTGCTGCGGCAGCTCGGTGCGGGCGGCATGGGCCGGGTCTACCTCGGCCGGACCACGGGCGGGCGGACCGTCGCCGTCAAGGTGGTCCGTCGCGATCTGGCCGGGGACCCCGAGTTCCGGGCCCGGTTCCGTCAGGAGGTGGCGGCGGCCCGGCGGGTCAGCGGTACCTGGACGGCACCGGTCCTGGATGCGGACACCGAGGGCGAGCACCCCTGGGTGGCCACCGGCTACGTCGCCGGCCCCGCGCTCACCGCCGCCGTACGGGAGTTCGGGCCGCTGCCCGAGCCGGCCGTGCGGACCCTCGGCGTCGGCCTCGCCGAGGCGCTCGCCCATGTGCACGGCCTCGGGCTGGTGCACCGGGACGTCAAGCCGTCGAACGTGCTGCTGACGCTGGACGGGCCGCGCCTGATCGACTTCGGCATCGCCCGCGCCTTGGACGCCACCACCGTGCTCACCCAGTCCGGACAGGTGTTCGGCTCGCCGGGCTTCATGTCGCCGGAGCAGGCGAACGGGCTGCCCGCCGGGCCGGCCGGCGACGTCTTCTCGCTCGGCGCGGTGCTCGCGTACGCGGCGACGGGCACGATGCCGTTCGGCTCCGGGGTGAGCGCACCCGTCCTCCTCTACCGGGTGCTGCACGAGGAGCCGGACATCTCCGGACTGGCCGGGCCGCTGCGCGCGATCGTGCGCGACTGCCTGGCCAAGGACCCGTCCGCCCGTCCGACGCCCGGCCAGCTGCGGGAGCGGCTCGACGGCGACGGCGCGGCCGCCGCCCGACTGGGGCACGGGGACTGGCTGCCGACGGCGCTGGCGGCGGCGGTCGGGCGCAGTGCCGTGCAGCTGCTGGACCTGGAGGGAGAGCGGGAGGCCGGGGAGGGGACGGTCGCGGGGGACGGGGCTGCTGCGGCGGCTCCCGCAACGGCTCCTGGAACCCGGGCCCCCGCCGAGGTCCGGACGGTTGCCGAGGCGGCGAGGGCGGCGCGAGTGGCCGAGGCGGCGAAGGCTGGACCGGGCGGCGGTGTGCCCGGGTTCGGGCCGCCGGCCCCGCCGGGTTTCGGCCCGCCGGCCACAGGGCCGGTCGGACCGTACACGCCGACCCCGCTCCCCACCCCTCTCCCGGCACCGCCGGTACCGGTCACGGTGGCGGGCTACGGGCCGTACCCACAGCCGCGCGGCCGGCGGGGGTACGGCGCGCTGGCGGCCGTGCTGGCCGTCGTACTGCTGCTGGGCGGCGGATACCTGCTGACCGAGCGGCTGCGGGATAACGACCGGCAGGCCGATGCTTCCGCCGCCGCGTCGAACCCTGGGCCGACCGCCCCGGCCGCGGGCAGGACGGCGCCCGCCTCCCCGGCTTCGGAGAGCTCCGCGCCGACCGGCGACGGTTCCGATCCGGCCGACGACAGCCCCGCGCCCGGCGCGGTCCCCACGGACCCGGGGCCGGGCATCATCCCCACGAAGTTCCTCGGGACGTGGGTCGGCGAGCGCAAGGCCGCCAACGGGGACGTCACCACCGTCACCCTCACCATCGTCCAGTCGGCGCCGAGTGAGGAGAAGAGCAAGATCCGCGCCGAGACGCCGAATACCGGCACCTGGTGCGAGGGCGCGTGGACGCTCAGCGAGGCCGACGAGAGCAAGGCCACCTACGCGTCCCGGGAGACCGGCTCCTCGCCCGGTGACACGTGCATCACCGACAGGTCGATCTACCGCCTGATCACAGCGCCGTCGGACGGCACACTCCACTACAGCCCGGACCTGCTCAAGCCGGAGGAGTACATGGTGCTGCGGAGGAAGGGCTGACGCGCGTTGAATGATGACCGAGCGCGTCGTCACCGGGGCCTACGAGCTCGGGCTGGTCTCAGTTCTGGTCTCGTTCACCCCCGTCCAGCCCGGTCCGGCCACCACCCACCAGCCCGCTCCACCCCAGGTCAGGACGGATGCGGACCCCGGCGGACCCCGTTCGGGAGAATTGGAAAGCGTGTTGGGAGCAATCCCTCACGAGTTCGAATCTCGTATCCTCCGCCTCTGTCCGCCAGGACAGCTCGAAGGCCCCGACTGCTAAGCAGTCGGGGCCTTCGGCGTTCTCGGGCCCGCTTTCCGCCTTCTTCGACCTTGGCCAGGGCCGCTTCCGATCCTGCCTACCCAGGGGCGGAACCTTCAGACGGCCACGAGTCGGACGCGGTCACCGCACAGCTTGGTCATGTCGTCGATGTCCGACGTCAGCAGCACGACCGGCCGCTGCTGCCGCAGCGCCATCTCGGCCACTGCCGCGTCGATCGCGTACTTGTGGCCGTGGAGACCTGCGGCGATCAGCATCGTGGAAGCCGCTCGGGCCTCCTCGTCCCCCACGTGCACGATCCGCAGTCCAGAGAGAATCCACCGGAGGCGAGCCTGGTCGGTACGGCTGTGTACTGCTTCGATGATGGTCAGAGCGCTGATCACCACCTCCATGCCACGCTTCCGCGCCTCCCCGACCAGCGCGACAGCGGGCTCGTGGTCGTTGAGCAGCTTGGACAGGCCCTCGGAGTCGAGCACCAGCGTGCCCTCGTGGCTCAGCTTGCGACGGGCCATCCGCCCTCCTCGGCGAAAACCTCGTCGAAGACCTGCCGCGCGCGCTCCTGTTCGCCTGCCGAGACCGGCCCCTTCCGACGTTCATAGTCGGCCAGGTACTCGTCCAGGATCTGGCCGCGCAGCTCCCGCTCAACGGCCGCGGTGATGAACGCCGAAAACTCACGCTTGCCCACCCGTTGGCGGATGGCCTCGGCCGTACCTTCGGGCAGGGAGAGGCTGACCCTGGTGGCCGGCCCCTCGCCGATGCTGTAGGGCATCTCAGTCATGGAGCCAGATTATCAAAGAAGTAGGAATACGACCCCTGCCCTGGACTGCCGGTCGGCGCGGTTGCAGTTTTGGCTGCATTCACCCCCGTCCAGCGCCGTCCGCAGCTCGCCCGAGCCAGCCACTCCGCCACAGGCCAGGAAACCTACGGCCACCCCCGGACGGCCGGACGAACAGTTGGAAAGCGTGTTGGGGGCAATCCCTCACGAGTTCGAATCTCGTATCCTCCGCCGACAGATGGCCCGGACCGCTCAGCGGTCCGGGCCATCGTCGTTCCCGCCCCCAGGCCATCGCTGATCCGGACTGCTCAGTGTCCACCATCCTTGACTTCGGAACGTGTTCCGAAGTAGCGTGGGGGGCATGTCCACTCTCACCGTCTCGTTCTCTGACTTGTCGAAGAACTCCAAACGGGTCGCCGACACCGTGGAGCAGGCCCAGCGCATCCACGTCTCGCGCCGCGACGGCGAGGATCTCTACCTCACTACCGAGCGGCATGATCGGCAGCGCGAGGAGACCGCCGACGTCACCGCGCGTCTGTTTGCGGCCCTGATCAGCAGCGATGAGGGTGCACGGGCCGTGCTCCTCGCTCTACCCACAGTCTTTCCTTGGACCCGGCACCTGTCAGCCGAGGAAGTGCGGGAGTTCGTCGTCGACCTCGTGGACGGCACCCGCGATGTCGCGGAGCTGGACGTACACGCCAACCTGCACCGCGTGATCGTCGAGTGGCGTGCCACTGCCAGGATCCTGGCCGATCCCGGACTGACCGCACAGCTCTCCGCCCCTCTCACCGGCGAGGATCACGGCGAGGTCTCCGCGCCATGAGTCCAAAGCGCGGCGACGACGTCGCACCGCCGCCCGTCGGCAACGAGTGGCGGCTCCGCTTCGCTACGAGCGAGGCAGCCAAGGGCTGGAGCGATCTCTGCACCGAGGCAGCCGGGAACAGTCGCCGCTGCTTCGAGGCCCTGCGCACCAACCCGCTGTCGATGAGCGATCCGGATCGTCAGCATCGGCTGCGCGGTCGCCTCGCCACCCGCGACCTCGGGGGCGACGAACTTCCCCAGCGGGAGTACGAGGTGACTGCCGGCGGCCGGGTGCGCTACCTCGTCGACGAGGCCAAGCGAACCGTCCACCTCGTGTACGCCTCCACTCGGCGTCCGAAGGACACTGACAGTTAGACGTCGGGAGACAGAGGGCGAAACGGTCCAGCCAGACTCAACGATCCTCGCCGTGACCGAGGCCGGCCTGGGTGCAGTTTCGGTTGCATTCACCCCCGTCCAGCGCCGTTCAGAGCCTGGCTACTGAACCGCTCCGCCACAGGTCAGGACGTCTCCGGCCGCCGCCGGACGACCGGGCGGACCGTGGGAAAGCGTGTCGGGAGCAATCCCTCACGAGTTCGAATCTCGTATCCTCCGCCGGCAGATGGCCCGGACCGTTCCGACGGTCCGGGCCTTCGTCGTATTCGGGGCCGGCGCCGCAGTGGCCCGGGCCCTGCCCACGATTTGGCGGGTGGCGTGCCTACGGTCGCGCTGCCGACGGGGACCCCAGTCGTCCCGCCCTCACCAGCCGAGGGCGGGACGCATTCAGCGGGTAAGGGCCGGACGAGCCTTCTCCACGGCCGTCTCCGGGCCCGCTCGCATCGGACGGACTTGCCCCGCCGAGCGGGACGGTCATCCGCTCTGGGCGGGCGTCTCCTTGATCCGGTCGACGACCGCACGCGTCATCACGGCCTGGGTGAACACCACCGTGCCGGGCTTGATCAGGTCCTGCTCGCCGGAGCTTCCCTCGACCTGGACGGTGCGCTCGCCGAGGAACACGAGGGTGTTGCCGTCGAAGATCCATTCGGTGCGCTGCCCTGAGGTCTCGTCCAGGCGGGCGACGGCGACCCCGTGCCGGCCGGCGGCGTCGACCGCGTCGTCCACCGTGACCACGCCGGGGATCTTCGCCGCGGCCTTGTAGAGCGCGACCGTCAGCTCGGCCGGCGGGTAGCTCTCGCGCAGCAGATCACCGATGGTGGTGAACGCTTCCTGGTCGGGGGTACGACCGTGGCCCCGGGTCTCCGTGTAGATCTTCCGCAGCAGCACGTCGGGGTCGGTGGGCAGGGCGGCGAGGTAGTTGTACGTGGGCGCGTTGAGGTACGCCTGCGGCGCCCGGCCGGTCTCGGTGGGACCCGCCAGGGTGATGCCCTCGGGACCGGTGGTGCCGGGCTCGATCAGCCAGCCCTTGGTGCCGTCCGGGGAGTTCCAGGTCCGGCGCAGGTGCAGCTCGTCGCCGACCAGGGTGCTCTTGCCGTTCACGGTCTTCACGTGCGTGCCGGCCGACTTCGTGCCGATGTAGATGAACTGGTTCTCGCGCACCTGCGACGGGCCGGGGAGGGCCGCGGCGGCCAGGGAGATGCGGTCCAGGAGCTGCGGGGCCCCGTTGGAGTCCGCGGGACCGATCCGGGTGGTCAGCGCCGGGCCGGTGGCGAGGCCGGGACCGTGGTCCGTGGCGTCCGCGGTGTCGAGGAGGTGGAGGCCGGTCGCGACCGCGCCGGCCAGGACGCAGGCTGCCGCGGGCAGGAGGATCGCGCGGCGCAGGAACGGGCTACGCGGCCTCGTGGTGCGGGCGGGCCGGGTGGGGGCGGCGTCGGCGGAGCGAAGGTCGTCGTGGATCCGGGTCATGAGGTGCTCCTTGTGGAACTGGTGGCGGCCCGCCGGCAGTTCCCGCTCCACGGACGGCAGGAGGTGCTCGGCCTCCTCCCATTCGGCCGGGTGGGGCTGGGAAAGGTTGGCGTTCATCGGATTCCTTCCGGTGCGGGCCGGACCGCGTTCGCGCGGTCGCCATGTGTCTGTCGCGGGCGATCGGCGAGTTCCCGTCTGTTCCCCTTCAGTTCCGCGTCGGCAAGCTTGCGCAGCTTGGCGCGGGCCCTGGACAGCCGGGAACGGACGGTGCCGACCGGGATCCCGAGGACCCGGGCGGCTTCGGCGTACTCCAGGCCCTCCGACAGGCACAGGAGGAGGACCTCGCGCTCGGGCCGCCGCAGCGCACTCAGCTGCGCCAGCGTGACCGCGATGCGCCGCCGGTCGTCGAGCCGGCCGACCACCTCGTCGGCGTGGTCGGGCACGGGCGCCACCGCCGCGGCGGCAGCAGCGGCCGCGGCGCGGTACCGCCGATTGCTGCGGCAGTGATTGCGGGCGAGATTGGTGGCGACCCCCAGCAGCCACGGCCGGAGCGAGCCTCCATCGGGTTCCACCGCGCAGCGCAGCCGCCACGCCTCCATGAAGGCCGCCGACATGACGTCCTCCGCAACGGACCAGTCGCCGGTCAACCGGAAGGCGTGGTTGTAGACGGTGCGGGCGTAGCTGTCGAACAGCTCCGAGAAGGCATCAGGATCCCCGGACCGCACCCGGGTTCGCATCTCTGTGGTCACTCCTGTCGGCTGTCCGGCATCCGGGCCGGGTTCCCGTGACGCGCGCCACAGTCAATCGGCGTTCCTCCGGCCGCCCGCGACCGCGCCCGGCGCTGATCGCCGCTCGCGGGTCGGGAGTCGTGTCGGCGGTCGGCTTTCCGCCGGGGTGATTCGGCCTGCGTGGTCGATGTCATCGGATGCCCGAGCCGGCGCTCTGCTGCGGTACTTCGGCGCCGGACCGGGCGTGGCCGGACTTCCGAGTGCGCGTCATCCCGACGCCGACGAGCACCAGGGCCATGCCGGCCATGACGCGCAGGCCCACCTGTTCGTGGAGGACGATCGCGCCCAGGGCCACCGAGACCACTGGCAGCAGATAGCCGACGGTCGCCGCGGTGGTGGGGCCCTCGTCGGCGATGAGCCGGGAGTTGAGGTGGAACGTGATGCCCGTGCCGAAGACGCCGAGGATGGCGACGGCGGCCACCGCGGTGAGGGTGGGAGCGGACGGGGTCGTGGTGCCTGCGGGAAGGGCAAGGGTGGTCAGGCCTGTCGCGGCGAGGAGTTGGGCCGCCGAGAGGGCGAGCGGGGCGGTCCGGCGGCCGATGAGGTGTCGGGCCATGTAGGCGAAGGCCACCGCGTAGCTGAGGGCTGCGGCGAGCAGGGCCGGCACGCCCCAGCCGGTCAGGCCGGCCTTCTGCCACGGGGCGAAGATGAGCACCGTACCTGCGAAGCCGAGCAGGAGGCCGATGAGGCGGACCGGACGGATACCGCGCTCGGTGCCGAGCGCGACCCCGATGGCCAAGGACCACAGGGGAGTTGTGGCGTTCAGCACGCCGGCCACGCCCGAGTCGACGCTCTGTTCGCCGATACCGAAGAGGAAGAACGGCAGGACGTTGCAGAAGAAGGCGGCCACCACGAGGTGACTCCAGGTCCTGCGGTCGCGTGGGAGGCCCCGGACGCCGGGGCGGGCCAGGACCAGCAGCACTCCCGCTCCCAGCGCGCAGCGGATGACGGTGATGTGGAGCGGGGACAGGCCGCCGGCCAGGGAGAGTTTGATCCAGAGGAAGCCCGATCCCCACAGCAGGGCGAGGACGGCCATGCGTAGGGGGGTTCCGCGTGAGCCGCTGAGCACTGTCCGCCTCCTGGTGGGTTCTTCCTTCCCGTACGGTGCCCCGCCGGTCGTCGTAAGACAAGCGAAAAGATCTGGATGCAGAGTTAAGCTGCTCTACATGCTTGATATGCGGCGTATGCAGGTGCTGAGGGCTGTGGTCACCAGTGGATCGGTCACCGCGGCAGCGCGGAATCTCGGGTACACGCCTTCCGCCGTCAGCCAGCAGATGGCAGCGCTGGAGAAGGAGGCGGGGATCGGGCTGCTGGAGCGGACCGGGCGGGGCGTCCGGCCCACGGAGGCCGGGCGGCTGCTCACCGCGTACGCGGCCGTCATCGGCAGACACGTCGCCGAGGCGGAGACCGCGCTCGCCGAACTGCGGGCCGGGCGGACGGGCCGGGTGGTGGTCCGGTACTTCGCCTCGGCGGGGGCGACGATGGTGGCCCCCGCCGTGGCAGCGCTCCGCCGCGAGCAGCCCGGTGTTCAGATCGAACTCAGACTGAGTGATCCCGAGGATTCACTGGTGGAGGTGAGGGAGCGTCGGGCCGACATGGCCCTCGTGGTCCGGCCACGGGACAAGGTGTCCGTCGACGGCATCCGGTTCGTGCACCTGGCCGACGACAGGTATGTCGCCGTGCTGCCCGCGGGTCACCGGCTTGCCGCGAAGCAGGAGCTCGACCTGACCGACCTCGCCGATGAGCCCTGGGTCGGCAGCGACCAGCCGGGCCCCTGTCTGGACCCCGTTCTGGAGGCCTGCGGCTCGGCCGGCTTCAGCCCGGACTTCGTCGTCGAGAGCGGGGACTACGCCACTGCACAGGGATTCGTCGCCGCCGGGCTCGGGGTGAGCCTGATTCCGGAGATGGGACTGGGCAACCGCCATCCCGCCGTAGTCGTGCGCGAGGTCCGCAATCCGGAGCCGGTGCGGGCGATCTACGCAGCGGTGCGGGAGCCGTCATCCGCCCAACCCGCGCTGCACAGACTGCTCGACGCACTGCGGAGCGCGGCCACTCGACCCACCGGGCACTGAGCATGCCCGGGCGTTCCGTCGCCGGGCTCCTTCCCCGGCTCCCGGGCCGCCATACCGCGCGCCGGCCGTCCATCGAGGTCCGGACCTCGATGGACGGCCCCGTCGAGATGCCCGATCCTCCGCACGTCCGCGTCCTGTGCGCATCAGCGCCGATGACGGCGGGTCACCCGAGGCGGGTGGGGCGTGTTCCTGACCGCTCTCGTCAGGACGCCTCCGGAGCGTCCATGAGCTGCTGGATCGCGGCCAGAATCCCCTCGACGGCTCCGTCGTGGGCCGCCAGGGCGGCCAGGGGTGCCGACGGCCAGCCCTTGTAGCCCTTCCCCCGCTGCGCCTCCAGCTTCTCGGCCAGACCGGGGACGGCCGGCAGGGACGCCGCGAACGCGGCCGCGCGGTCGGCGCCGAGGTGGTGGGTGATCGACCCGAAGCTGAAGGCGAGGTCCTCCTTCGCGGGGCCGTCGTACAGGGAGAGCGTCCAGACCGGCACCTGCCGGCCGGCGGCGGGATAGTAGACGGACATGCTCGGGTACTTGGCCGTGCCGCCCTCCAGGCGGCCGTTGGCCGCGGCGTGGTCGAGCAGTGCGGACGCGATCCGCCGTGGCCCCGGGGCGAGTCGGGCCCGTATCGCCGCGTCCATGTCGGCACGCGTGGTCCGCCGCGTGATGCCGCGGCGGGAGGGCGACTTCGCCGCCGTGGCGACCTCGCCGTGGATGCGCGGGACGAGGACGCGGAGGTCTCCGCCGCCGCCGTACTGGGTCAGTTCGACCGCGTACACATCGGTCTGCCGCAGCTGCCTGTTGAGGAACTCGACGATCGCCCTCAGCTCCAGCGGGATCCGGTCCGCGACGAACAGCAGCCGCATCTGCCCGGCGGCCAGCCGTTCCTCGACGGTCGTCCAGAACTCCTCCGGGGAGCGGTCGCCGAGCAGGTCCCGGTACGCGTCGTCCGGCTCCCGGCCGTCCGCGCGGCAGGTCTCCTCGAAGGAGCGCCGGAGCAGCGCGCCGGGCCAGTACCGCGCGCCGTTCGCCGCGTAGTCCAGCATCTGGCCCACCACCTCGCGCCGGATGCGCGTATCGCTCGCGCGCTTGACCTCCACCAGCGTCGGGACGCCGTCGGCGTCGACGAAGAGGTGGTCCAGCCGGTACGCCGGGCCGCCGTCCGCGCTGGTCGGGACACCCATCTCCCGTGCCACCAGCACCAGGCGCAGCGGCCGGCCGTCGGCCAGCGAGCCGAAGTCCAGCACCCGCGGGTGGCGCGCGAGCAGCTCCTGGAACTCCGCCTCCGTCTCGAACGCGGTCGGCTCCAGGGCGTGCAGGTCGTCGCCCAGCACGAACACCTCCTGATCGGTCACTCGCTTCCCCGCCCCCTGTTGCGTCTGTTCCGCCCCGGCCGTGGCCGGTGGCCGCTTCCGCGCCCATTGATACCGGAAGCGGCCGACAACGGTGCCCGGTCCGCGGGCGGCTCACCCGCAGGGGGCGAGGGTGCGGGCGGCCGTCGCGAGGCGGCGGGCGGCGGTGGCGAGGTCGGCGGGGTCGGCGGCGGCGGCGAAGCCGAGGCGCAGGTGGGCGGCGGGTGCTTCGGCGGGGAAGTGGCGTCGGCCGGCGTTGACGGAGACCCCGTGGGCGCGGGCGGCTTCGGCGACGGCGGTGTCGGTGAGCGCGGGCGGGAGCCGGAGCCAGAGGTGGAGGCCGCCGGCCGGGCTGCGGGCGAGGGTCCAGTCGGGGAGTTCACGGGCGAGCGCGTCGGCCAGGACGGTGCAGCGCTCGCGCAGCGCGGTGGCCAGGGCCCGCAGGTGGCGGTCCCAGGCGGGGGTGCTGAGCAGTTCGACGGCCGCCTCCTGGAGCGGGCGGGCGATGAAGAAGTCGTCGACCAGTCGCATCCCCTGCAGGCGCCGCATCACGGGGCCGCGGGCGATCAGGGCGCCGATCCGCAGGCTGGGTGAGGCCGGCTTGGTCAGCGAGGTCAGGTGGACGACGGTGCCGTCGCGGTCGTCGGCGACGAGGGGGCGCGGCACCGGCCGGCCGTGGCCGAGGTGGCGGGCGAAGTCGTCCTCGATCAGGAACGCTCCGGCGGCCCGGGCCACGTCCACGACCTGGAGGCGGCGTTCGGTGGCGAGCACGGTGCCGGTGGGGTTGTGGAAGGTCGGCTGGCAGTAGAACAGCCGGGCTCCGGTCATGGCGAAGGCGTCGGCCAGCAGGTCGGGCCGGACCCCGTCGTCGTCGATCGGGACGGGTACCGGCCGCAGACCGGCGGCGCGGGCGGCGGCGAGCGCCCCGGGGTAGGTGGGCGACTCGACCAGCACCGGGCTGCCGGGCGCGGCGACGGCGCGGAACAGCATGGAGAGCGCGCCCTGGCCGCCGCCGGTGACCAGTACGTCCTCGGGGCCCACGCCACTGCCGGCCTGCCGGGCGAAGATCGCGCGCAGGGGGGCCAGGCCGGCCGCGGGGGCGCGGTGCCAGGCGTCGGGCCGGCGGGCGGCGCGTGCGAGGGCGGCGCCGAGCGCGCGGGTGGGCTGGAGGTTCTCGTGCAGGTAGCCGCCGGAGAGCGTGATGGTCCCGGCGGGCAGCGGTTCCGACGCTCCGTCGGCCACGGACGACTCGGCACCGGGATCGGCGCCGGGATCGTGGTCGCGGCCGGCCAGTGCGACGGCCTGCCAGGAGGTGTCCGGCGCGGTGTCGCCGCGGGGCGTCCTGCGGGCGGCGACGTAGGTGCCGCTGCCGGGGCGGGTGACCACCACTCCCTCGGCGGCGAGCAGCGCGATCGCACGGGACACGGTGACCGGGCCGACCCCGTGACGGGCGATCAGGTCGCGGCTGCTGGGCAGCCGGTCGCCCGGGGTGAGTGCGGCGATCTCCGCCCGGAGGATCGCCACCAAGGTCTCAGTACTGCTACCGTCAGACATGACGAACCAGGATAGCGCTTTCGCGCCAGCGACGGAACCGCTCCTCGACATCGCCGCCCTGCGGGCCGACACCCCCGGCTGCGACTCGGTGATCCACTTCAACAACGCAGGCTGCGGCCTGATGGCCCGTCCGGTCCTCACAGCGATGCTCGACCACCTGGGCCTGGAAGCCGCCATCGGCGGCTACGAGGCCTCGGCGGCCCGGGCCGCCGAGGTCGCCGACTTCCACGCCTCGGTCGCCGAGCTCATCAACGCCCGGCCCGGCAACATCGCCTTCGCCGGCAGCGCCACCCACGCCTACACCAAGGCCCTGTCCGCGATCGACTTCCGCCCCGGCGACGTCGTCCTCACCACGCGCAACGACTTCATCTCCAACCAGATCGCCTTCCTCGCACTGCGCCGGCGCCACGGCGTGGAGGTCGTCCACGCGCCCGACCACCCGGACGGCAGCGGCGTCGACGTCGAGGCGATGGCCGCGCTGATGCGCGCCCGCCGCCCGCGGCTGGTCGCCGCCACCCATGTGCCGACCAACTCCGGACTGGTCCAGCCGGTGGCCGAGATCGGCCGCCACTGCCGCGAACTCGACCTGCTGTACCTGGTCGACGCCTGCCAGTCGGTCGGCCAGTACGAGATCGACGTCGAGCGGATCGGCTGTGACCTGCTCACCGCGACCTGTCGCAAGTTCCTGCGCGGGCCGCGCGGTTCGGGCTTCCTGTACGTCTCCGACCGGGTGCTCGCGGCCGGCTACGAGCCGCTGTTCATCGACATGTACGGCGCCCGCTGGACCGGTCCCGACACCTACCGGGCGGTCGACACCGCGGCCCGGTTCGAGGAGTGGGAGTTCCCCTACGCCACCGTGCTCGGCTGCGCGGCCGCCGTCCGCTACGCACTGCGGGTCGGGATCGAACCCATCTCCTGGCGCACCCCCGCCCTGGCCGGGCGGCTGCGCTCGCACCTGGCCGGCCTGCCCGGCGTACGGGTGCTCGATGGCGGTCCGGCCCCCGCCGCACTGGTCACCTTCGCGATCGACGGGTGGCAGCCGCAGCCGTTCAAGGCGGCGATGGACGCGCGCGGGATCAACTCGGCTCTGAGCTTCCGGGAGTTCGCGCAGTTCGACTTCGCCGACAAGGACGTGGAGTGGTGCCTGCGGCTGTCGCCGCACTACTACAACACCGAGGACGAGGTCGACGCGGTGGCCGGCACGGTCGCCGAGCTGGCGGGAGGAGCCCGATGACCGCGGCTTCGGCCGGACCCCCTCTGGCCGGCAGCGCCCCCGACCCCGACCCCGACACCACTGCCACCGCCACCGCCACCGCCACCGCCACCGCCACCGCTGATCCTGCGCCGGCACCGGCACCGGCACCGCCCGAGAGCCTGTGGCGCAACGGCGACTTCCTCAAGTTCTGGCTCGGCGAGACGGTCTCGCTGCTCGGCACCCAGGTCACCAACCTCGCCCTGCCGCTGACGGCGATCCGCGCCTTCCACGCCACCGACGAGCAGGTCGGGCTGCTGCGCTTCCTGCAGCTCGTCCCGTACCTCGGGCTGGCCCTGCTGATCGGGGTCTGGACCGACCGGGTTCGGCGCCGGCCCGTCATGGTCGGCGCCAACCTCGTCCGGCTGGTCCTCGTCGCGCTGGTCCCGCTGCTGTACTGGTGGCACGCCCTCGACCTGACCGTCCTCCTCGTGATCGCCTGCGCCGTCGGCATCGCGTCGGTGGTCTTCGACGTGAGCTGGATGTCGTACGTGCCGGTGCTGGTGCGCAAGCCCGAGCACTACGTGGAGGCCAGTGCCCGGATGGGCACCAGCTCCTCCGCCGCCGACGTTGCCGGGCCCGGGCTCGCGGGACTCCTGGTGTCGGCGCTCACCGCACCGGTGGCCCTGGTCGTGGACGCCTGCTCGTACGCGCTGTCCCTCGTGTCGCTGCTGCTGATCCGCACCCCCGAGCCGCGCCCCGAACCGGCCGCGGACCGGCACCTGTTGCGCGAACTCCGGGACGGGCTGGGCTGGGTGCTGCGCGACGGCGTCCTGCGGGCCCTGGCGCTCGTCGGCTTCTGCTGCAACTTCTCCATGGTCACCGTCTGGACCATGTTCCTGCTGCACGGCACCAACGACCTCCACCTCGGCTCGGCCACGCTCGGCGCGGTCTTCGCGACGGCCTCCGTGGGTGGGCTGATCGGCGCGCTCGTCTCCCGCAGGGTCATCGCGCGGTTCCCGCTCGGCCGGGTCTATCTGATCGCCCAGTCGGCGCTGCTGCTCGGGCCCACCCTGATCGCCGTCGCCGCCGGGCCCCGGCCGGTGGTGATCACGATGTTCGTGCTGTCCTTCTTCACCACGTACCTGGGGCTGGGCGTGGCCGGGGTCATCATCGTCAGCCTGCGCCAGGCCCTCACTCCGCAGGCGATGATGGGACGGATGACGGCGGCCTTCCGGACCCTGCTGTTCGGCGGTGGCGCCCTCGGTGGCCTGACCGCCGGCGTGCTCGCCGGCCGGATCGGGGCGGAGAACGCGCTGACCGTGGCGGCCGCGGCCTCCGCCCTCGTCGTGATCGGGCTGGTCCTCTCCCCCGTCAGCCGGCTCAAGGCCCTGCCGGTGGCGGCGGAGCCGGCCGACACTCCCTGACCCTGGGCGGCCCCGGCAGCTCGGGCGGCCGGGGCCTCCGGCGCTCCGCGAGCGGCGCCGGCTGCTGCTCAGGCCTTGTCGACCGCGGCCGGCTCCGTCGCCTTGAGGCGCTTGCCGAGCAGGGTGAAGAAGAGGACGAGGCCGACGGTGAGGACGATGTGGCCCAGGCCGGCTATCAACGAGACGGCCTCGGGGACCTCGTGGCCGAGGACGGTCTGGGTGCCGCGGAAGAGCATGGCCAGGACGGTGATCGCGAGACCGGTGTTGTAGAACCAGAAGAACGCGGTGAACTGTCTCGTCCCGGAGAGTCCGAACTGCTTGTCGAGGGCGAGGACGATGAGGAACACCAGCATGCCCAGGGCGAGCAAGTGGGTGTGGACGACGGCGAGTTGACTGTCTCCGTGGAAGTCCTCGTGCTTGGTGAGCTCGCGGTGGTACAGGCCGGAGACCAGCCCCAGAATCATGTAGACGTGTGCTGCGTGGAAGGCCTTGCGCATTCTCGTTCGCTCCCCGTGGCTCGGATGTTCGGACCGGTGTCCGGGATCACCGTAGGGGTGAGCGGACAAGCGGGGTAGGGCAGTTGGGGATCGGAGCGGCCGGCGGGCCGATCGGGTCGGCAGGGCGAGCCGGTCGGGCCGGTCGGGGCGGTCAGGCCGGTCAGGGCGGGCGAGCCGGTCAGGCCGGTCAGGCCGGTCAGGCCGCGCGGGTGTCGCGGCGGTAGCCGCCGGGGGCCTGTCCGTACTCGCGCTTGAAGGCCTTGGCGAAGGCGTACTCGGAGCCGTAGCCGGCCTGGGTGGCGATGGAGGTGAGCGGGGCCTCGGACTCGCGGAGGAGCCGGGCGGCGGTGGTGAGGCGCCAGCGGGTGAGGTAGGCCATGGGCGGTTCGCCGACGAGGTTGGTGAAGCGGCGGGCGAAGGCGGCACGGGAGAGGCCGACCCGGCCTGCCAGTGACTCGACGGTCCACGGGGTCGAGGGGGTCTCGTGGATGGCGGCCAGGGCCGGGGCGACGGCGCAGTCGCTGAGGGCGGCGGCCCAGCCGACGGCGGTCACGGTGGGCTGGTCCTCGAACCAGGCGCGCAGGATGTACAGCAGCAGCGAGTCGATCAGCGCGGGGACGATCCCGGTCGATCCGAGCCGGGGGTTCTCCAGTTCGGCGCCGAGGAGTTGGACGGCGGCGGTCAGCTCGGGGTGCCGTCCCTGCCCGGTGGCCAGGTGGATGACCTCGGGCAGGTTGCGCACCAGCGGGTGCGGGCGTCCCTGGTCCAGGTGGTAGTTACCGCAGAGCAGGCTGGTCCGGGGGCCGTCACCGCCGAGGGTGACCGTGCCGATCGGGGTGCTCGGCCGGTACTGGTCGGGCCGTTCCGGCTCGGCGGGCGTCGCGGGGTGGTCGGCGAGGACGTGGCCGCTGCCGTCCCGCAGGAAGACCACGTCACCGGGGCTGAGGGCGATCGGCTCCTGAC
Source organism: Kitasatospora sp. NPDC032757 (assembly GCF_055579305.1). NCBI lineage: Bacteria > Bacillati > Actinomycetota > Actinomycetes > Kitasatosporales > Streptomycetaceae > Kitasatospora > Kitasatospora sp. NPDC032757. Next base: position 164,566 of record NZ_JBVINN010000010.1, read on the forward strand.
TGGAGGCACACCCGAGCGGGATCAGCCAGCACGTGCCGTGCAGCACGACGTGGAAGCCGGCGCCCGCGACCGGGGGCAGACGCAGCCCCCAGGGGGCGCGGCCCTCGGTACGGACGGACGTGGGGTGTCCGGTCCTCATGGAGCCGAGCGCCTCGGTCAGGATGTCCATGGCCTTCCCCCCGTTCACCGTTCTCGGCCCCACCCTAGGACCCTGCCCCTGCCGCGCCACTCACCCACCCCCGTCACGCCACTCCCCCACCCTCGTCCGGCGCCGGACGGGACCCACCCCCGTCGGATCCCGTCCGGCACCGCTCCCGTTCACCCCGTCCCGTTCAGGCGACGGTGAGGACGACCTTGCCCTGCACCCGCCCGGAGCCGACCAGCTCGTGGGCCTTGGCGGCGTCGTCGAGCGGGAAGGTCTCGGCGACGTGCGGACGGATCCGGCCGGCGTCGACGAGGGCGGCGATCGCCTCCAGCGAGGCGTAGTCGGGCTCGACCGAGACGCCCGCGAACTTCCGCCCGGCCGCCTCGATCTCGGCCGCCAGGTCCAGCCTGAAGTGCTCCATGATGCTGACCAGGGTGCCGCCGGGCCGCAGCACCGACAGGGCGCGGGTGCCCTCGGAGGACGAGTCGAAGACGACGTCGACGTCGCGCACCACCTCGGTGTAGTCGGCGGTCCGGTAGTCGATGACCTCGTCGGCGCCCAGGCCGCGCAGGAACTCGTGCTTGGGCTCGCTGGCGAGGGCGATGACGTGGGCGCCGCGGGCCTTCGCGATCTGGACCGCGAAGTGGCCGACGCCGCCGGCCGCGCGGTGGATCAACACCCGCTGTCCCTCGGACAGTTGCGCCGCGTCGACCAGGCCCTGCCAGGCGGTGAGGGCGGCCAGCGGGATGGCGGCGGCCTGCACGTGGTCGAGCGTGGCGGGCTTGCGGGCCACCTGCCGGGACGGCACGGCGACGTAGTCGGCGTATCCGGTGGCGGCGCGGGGGAAGAAGGGCATTCCGAACACCTCGTCACCCACCTTGAACCGAGCCCCGGGGCCGACCTCCTCGACCACACCGGAGATGTCCCAGCCGACCCCGTAGGGCGGCTCGCCGAACAGCGGGTACGCACCCGAACGGACCGCCAGGTCAACCGGGTTGACCCCGCTGGCGTGCACCCGGACGAGCACCTCGCCGCCGAGCGGGGCGGGACGCTCGGTCTCGACCGTCTCGAGGACCTCGGGGCCGCCGAAGGACTTCTGGATGACTGCGCGCATGGGAGTTCTTCCTTCCGGATCGTCCGGCCCGCTGCCGGGTCGGCTTCTGATGTCCTCAACTCTAGGAAGGTCGAGCGATCCTCTGAATATCCTTCAGTCTTGGAAAGATGTCCGATCGTCTCGCCGGACGAGCGCCTCGGCCCAGGACGGTCGACGTGCTCGGCCTGCTGGCCGGCGCGGTCGGCACGGGTCGGCGCGGTCGGCACGGTCGGCGGCGCGGCCGACGACCGCCAGGGTGCCGCACGACGAGCAGCGCCGGCGCGGCACGCGCAGGCCCCGGCCGGATCACCCGGCCGGGGCCTCTGCCTTCCACCCTTCCCCCGGGAGCTACGGCGCGAAGGAGTCGAGCGCCAAGTCCACCACCTCGAACGCCGTCCCGCCCGCGTTCAGGGAGTCGTGGACGAAGTGGACCGCCGCGTCGTCGATCCCGCAGTACCCGGAGATCCCCTCCCGCAGGATGCGGGAGACCGGTCCGTCCCACCCCAGCTCCGTGAACTTGTCCCGGCCGTAGCTGACCAGGCCGATCCAGACCATCCGCTTGCCCTGGAGCCGGGGGCGTCCACGGCCGTAGGCGAAGCCGTGGTTCCACACCCGGTCGATCCAGCCCTTGAGGATCGCCGGGAGGCCGAACCACCAGAGCGGGAAGACCACCACGATCACGTCGGCCGCGTCGATCCTCCGCATGTGGGCGCGGACCTCGGCCGAGTACTCCTTGTCGGGGTCGGCCCAGTCCGGTTCGTCCTCGGGGCCCAGCCGCGGGTCGAACCCCTCGGCGTGCAGGTCGAGCAGGTCGACGGTGAGGCCTTCGGCGGCCAGCCGGTCCCGGGTGCGGCGGGCGAGCTGGGCGGTCAGCGAGTCGGTGCGCGGGTGGGCGACGACCAGCAGGGCGTGCCGGCCCTCGCGGGTGGCGGTGACGGGCTCGGTGGTCATCGCTGCGCCCCCAGCCGGACCAGCATCTTGCCGGTGTTGACGCCGCGCAGCACGCCGAGGAAGGCCTCGGGGGCCTGCTCGATGCCGTCGACGACGGTCTGTTCGGTGCGCAGCGTGCCGGAGGCCAGCCATCCGGAGGCCTTGCCGATCCACTCCGGGAAGAGGTCGAAGTGGCTGCTGACCAGCATCCCGCGCAGGGTGGCCTCCTTGGCGGCGGCCCGGAAGAGGTTGTCGGGGCCGGGCGCCGGCGCGGTGGCGTTGTAGCCGCTGATCGCGCCGACCAGGGCGATCCGTCCGCCGTTGCGGAGGGCGCCGATCGCGGCCTGCAGGTGGTCGCCGCCGACGGCGTCGAGGTAGACGTCGATGCCGGCGGGGGCGGCCTCGGCGAGCTGCTCGGCGAGCCTGCCCTGGCGGTGGTCGACCGCCGCGTCGAAGCCGAACCGGTCGAGCAGCTTCTTGGTCTTCTCCGGGCCGCCCGCCGAGCCGATCACCCGGGACGCGCCCAGCTGCCGGGCCAGTTGGCCGGCCACGCTGCCGACCGCTCCGGCCGCCGCCGAGACGAACACGACGTCGCCCTCGCGGACCGGCGCCGTCCGGGTGAGGGCGGCGTAGGCGGTCAGGCCGGTGGTGCCCAGGGCACCGAGGTAGGCCTCCGCCGGGGCGAGCGAGGTGTCCACAACGGTGGCCGCCGCGGCGTCCAGGACGGCGTACTCGCGCCAGCCGAGGAAGTGCGAGACGGTCGAGCCGACCGGGACTGCGGCGGCCCGGGAGGCGACCACCTCGCCGATCGCGCTCCCGTCGAGGGCGGCGCCGAGCTCGAACGGCGGGATGTACGAGGGGGCGTCGTCCATCCGGCCGCGCATGTACGGGTCCACCGACATCCAGGTGTTGCGGACCACGATCTGGCCCTCGCCCGGCTCCGGGACTTCGGTGGCCACCAGCTCGAAGTTGCCGGCGGTCGGTGCGCCGGCCGGGCGGGCGGCGAGGCGGATCTCATGGGACACGGTCATGGTGCTTCCCTCCGCGGGGAGTTGTCGGGGCTTCCGCGGCGGTGTTCCGCCGCGCTCACAGGACTCACCGTGCCCGGGGCCGCGCACGGTCCGCTGACGGTCCGCGCACGGCCGCCGACGACCGGCGCACGACGGCCCGGTGCGCACCGGTTAGCGTGGGCGGCATGCGTTTCGAGGTGCTGGGCCCGGTGGCGGTACGGACGGACGACGGGGATCCCGTTCCCGTCCCCGAGGCGAAGGTCCGCGCACTGCTCGCCGGCCTCCTGGTGCACCACGGTCGGCCGGTTCCGGTGGACCGGCTGATCGACGACCTGTGGGGCGACGGCCTGCCGGGCAATCCCGAGAACACCCTGCAGACCAAGGTCTCGCAGCTGCGCCGCGCCCTGGCGAAGGCCGAGGAGGGCACCCGGGCGCTGGTCGCGTACGGCCCGGCGGGCTATGCGCTGACGGTGGCCGAGGAGGCGGTGGACGCGGGCCGCTTCGCGCGGTTGACGGCCCGGGCCCGGCAGGCGGCCGAGCCGCGGGCGCGGGCGGCGCTGCTCACGGAGGCGCTCGGCCTCTGGCACGGGCCGGCGTACGCCGACTTCCGGGACGCCGGGTTCGCGCAGGCCGCGATCGCCGGGCTGGAGGAACAACGGCTCACCGCACTGGAGGAGTTGGCCGGCCTCCGGCTGGAGTTCGGTGAACACGCCATGCTCGCGGACGAGTTGGCGCCGCTGGCGGCCGAACACCCGCTGCGCCAGCGGCTGCACGCCGCCCGGATGCGGGCGCTCTACCTGTCCGGGCGGCAGAGCGAGGCTCTGGAGGCCTACCGGGAACTGGAACGCCGGTTCGCCGAGGAGCTGGGCATCGACCCGGACGCCGAACTCGCCGCACTCCACCAGGCGATGTTGCGGCAGGACCCGTCGCTCGCCCCCGGCCCGGAAGCCCGGCCCTCCGCCGTTGCCGCCGCAAGCCCGGCGGACACCGCGACCGAGAGCGCGGCCGCGACCGCGACCGATGGCGCGGCCGGTCGGCGGAACGCCGTTCCCGTACCGGCGAGTTCGCTGATCGGACGGCAGCACGCCGTCACCCGGGTGAGCACACTCGTCGGGGCCGGCCGGCTGGTCACCCTCACCGGGCCTGGCGGGGTCGGCAAGACCCGGCTCGCCCTGGCGGCGGCGGCCCGCCTCGCGGAGGGCTTCCCCGACGGCGTCCGCTTCGTGGAACTCGCGGGCACCACCGGCGAGGTGGCCACCACCGTGGCGGCCGCACTCGGCGTGCGCGACGACGACGCAACGGACCTCAGCACCCGCGAGCCGGTCGAGCACCGGCTCGCGGAGGTACTAGGGCAGCGACGGCTGCTGCTCGTGCTCGACAACTGCGAGCACGTGATCGCCCCGGTCGCCGCGCTGGCCGACCGTCTGCTGCGCCGGGCGCCGGGCTTGCACATCCTCGCCACCAGCCAGGAGCCGCTGGCGATCTCCGGCGAAGTCCTCGACGCCGTGGCTCCGTTGGACGAGGAGGCGGCCGTCGAGCTGTTCGCCGCGCGCGCCGCGGCGGCCGCTCCCGGCTTCGCCCTCGGCCCGGAGAACCGCGAGGCCGTCGCCCTCATCTGCCGCCGCCTCGACGGCATCCCGCTCGCGCTCGAACTGGCCGCCACCCGGGTCCGCACACTCGGCGTGCAGGCCCTGGCCGACCGTCTGCACGACCGGTTCCGCCTGCTCAACCAGGCCCGCCGGGACGCGCCGGCCCGGCAGCGCACCCTGCGCGCGATGATCGACTGGAGCTGGGAGCTGCTCTCTCCGCCCGAGCAGGCGATGCTGCGCCGACTCGCCGTTTTCTCCGGAGGGTTCACCCTGCAGTCCGCCGAGGCGGTCTGCGCCGCGGGGGACGTCCACGCCGACGACGTGCTCGACCTCGTGACCCGCCTGGTCGACCGCTCCCTGGTCGTCCCGCCGTACCACGGGGGTGCCGCGCACGGCGGCACGGCGGACGACGGCCCCCGGTACCGGATGCTCGAATCGGTCATCGCCTACGGCCTGGAGCGCCTGGCCGAGGCCGGCGAGACCGCTCACGCCCGCCACCGCCACGCCCGGCACCACACCGACCTCGCCGAACGCGCCGCACCCCACCTGCACGGCCACGACCAGCGGGACTGGCTGCGCAGGCTCGACCACGAGACCCTCAACCTGCGGGCCGCCCTCGACCACGCCACCACGGACGGCGACCCCCTCCTCGGGCTCCGCCTGGTCAACGGCCTCACCTGGTACTGGCACCTGCGCGGCCGGGTCGGCGAGGCAGGCAGGTCCCTGGCCCGCGCCCTGGACGCGGCAGGCGCGGGCCAGGGCGCGGCAGGCGCGGCAGGCGCCGCAGACACGGCGCACGCGGCGGAGACGGCCGCCCTCCTCGCCGCCGCCCGCATCCGGCACGCCGCCTTCACCCTGCTCACCGGCGACGGCGCCCGGCCCGAGGACACCCGGCCGCACGACGCCCGGCCCGAGGACACCCGGCCCGACGACACCCTTCCGGCCGAGCCCTTCGAGGGCGCCGACGCCCGCGGCCGCTGGCTGCTCGCCCACGCCCAGTGCGGCTTCGACGACGCGCTGGTCCGGCGCCGCCTCGACGGCCTGCCCGACGAGTTCCGCGCGCTCGGCGACCGCTGGGGCGAGGCCGCCGCGTTCAGCACCCGCGCCACCCTGGCCCTCTACCGGGGCGATCTCGAGGAGCTGCGCCGCAACGCCGTCCGGAGCGCCGCTCTCTTCGCCGAACTCGGCGACCGCTGGGGCCAGTTGAAGGCCTCCGAGCAGCTCGGCGTACTCGCCGAGATCGCCGGGGACTACGAGGCCGCCGCCGGCCTGCACCGGGACGGTGTCCGCAGCGCGGAGGAGCTGGAGCTCTGGACGGACGCCTCCTTCCAGCTGGCCAGACGCGGCCGGATCTCCCTGCTGACCGGTGACCACGCCCAGGCCGACGAGTTCCACGAGCGGGCCCGGCGGCTGGCCGTCGAGCAGTCGCACCGCCCGGCGGAACAGTTCGCCGAGACCGGCCTCGCCATCGGCGCCCGCCGCCGCGGTGACCTCGACACCGCCGAGCGGCATCTGCGCCCCTGGCTGGAGTGGAACCGCCGCCTCGGCGTCGAGTCCGGTACCGCGCTGATCCTCGCCCAGCTCGGCTACGTCGCCGAGCAGCGCGGCGACGCCAGGCTCGCCGAGCGGCTCCACCTGGACGGCCTCGCCGCCGCCCGCCGGACCGGGGACGTGCGCGCCCTCGCACTCGCCCTCGAAGGTCTGGCGGGGGCGCGCGCCGCGGCGGGCCAGGGCGAACAGGCCGCCGCCCTGCTCGGCACGGCCGCCGCCCTCCGCGACTCCGTCGGCTCCCCGCTCCCCCGGGCCGAGCGCGTCGACGTGGACCGCGCCGCCGAGCGGGCCCGCGAGCGCCTCGGCGCCGGCGGTTTCGACGCCGCCTTCGCCCGCGGCCGGACGCTCGGCCCGGACGAGCAACTCCTCACCCTCACGCGGAATTGACCCATGGCTCCACCCTGGAAATGCCCTTTTCCACCGGTCTGTCAGCCCATAGATTCATGGTCATGACGAACCCCCGCATCAACTTCGCCACCGCCGCCCCGAAGGCCTTCAAGGCCCTGATCGGCTTCGACGCCGCCGCCCGCGAGGGCCTCGACCCGGCCCTCGTCGAGCTGGTGCAGATCCGCGCCTCGCAGCTCAACGGCTGCGCCTACTGCCTCCACCTGCACACCTCGGACGCCCGCAAAGCCGGCGAGAGCGAGGAGCGGCTGCACATGGTCGCCGTCTGGAAGGACGCCGGCCACTTCTTCACCGCGCAGGAACGCGCCGCCCTCGCCCTCACCGAGGCCGTCACCCTCATCGGCCAGGGCGGTGTCCCGGACGACGTCTACGCCCTCGCCGCCGCCCACTTCACGGAGGAGGAACTGGCCCGCCTGCTGGCCATGATCCTCACCATCAACACCTGGAACCGCATCGCCCTCAGCACCGCCAAGATCCCCGGCACCGACGAGCGCGCTGCCCACTGACGCCGCCACCTGGCAGCCGCCGGGACACCACCGGCCTCCCCGCTCCGGGGCGAGGCCCGGGAGCGGGGAGGCCGCCGGCACGGCCAGGCCGCCGGTACGGTCGGACCGGCGCAACGGCCGGGCCGCCGGCACGGTCGGACCGGCGCAACGGCCGGGCCGTGGAAGCAATCAGGCCGGTTCGACCGGGTCCGTCGAGGCGGCGACCCGGTGACGGGTGGCGGCCACGGTGGCGGTGAGGACCAGCAGGCCGACCACGACGAGCAGGTTGCGCAGCAGGTCGGGCCCGCTGAACGGCGGCCGCCAGTAGTAGGGCGGTGCCAGCATGACCGTCCAGGGCAGGACGGCCAGCGCGACTCCGGCGGCGCGGACGCGGTCGGTGTCGCGGCGGGCGAGGTTGAGCAGCAGGGCGATGCTCATCACCACGGCCGGCCAGGCGGTGGACACGTCCAGCAGGGTGCGGTTGGCGTCCGAGAAGACGTGGTCGACGGCCAGGCCCTCCTCCGGCCAGGGCCAGATGACGGCGATCGCGCCCATCGGCAGGGCGAGTGCGAGCGCGGTGGCCACCATCTCGGAGCGGGCACGACGGGTGACGTCGATGCCGTCCGGCGGGGCGAGGAGCAGCGCGCCGAGGAGGAGCCAGAAGCCGGCCAGGGGGAGGTACTGGAACAGCGCCAGGCTCTCGTGGGCGAAGAAGGCCGCGGCGGCCGCGGTCCGCACGAGGGTGCCGGCCAGGACGAGGAGCCGGGCCGCTCCCCAGCGGCCGGATCCCGCGCAGACCAGGGCGAGGATCCACGGAACGGTCTGCGCCGCCCCGACCGCGACCCGGGCGGCGGGGTGACCCTCGTCGCCGAACTGGTCGGGCAGGAAGAGCCCGAGCAGGAGGTGGACCATGGCCAGGCCCGCCCCGCCGGCCAGCAGGAACGGTGCGGCGCCGGCGAGGAACCGGCCGGCCGGGTCGCTGGAGCTGAGCCGGGTGCGCAGCCGGACGGCGTGCGCGGCGACGGTGGCCCATTCGCGCAGCACCGTGCGGCGGTCGGCGCCCTGGAGGGACTCGGCGAGGACGGCGACGATCTCCTCGCCGTTCGCGGCCCGGTACTTGGCGGGGTAGAGGCCGAGGAGCGGGAGCCGGGTGGGCGTGCCGAGGTGGGGGGAGGAGGCGCTCATGCCGCACCCCCGGCCGGCGCGAGCCGCATGAAGCTCGCCTGGAGGCCGGGGCGGCGGCCGAGGGCGAGCCGGCGCTCGGCCTCGACGACCCCGGCGCGCAGGCGTTCCGTCTCCTCGGCCAGCACCCCGCGGCCGTCCTCGGTGAGCGCGAAGGTGCGGCGCAGCCGCCCGGCGACGACCTCCTCGTGGTCGATCCGGATCAGCCCCTGCTGGAGGAGCCGGTCCAGCGCGGTGTAGAGGGTGCCGGTGAGGAGCTTGGTCCGGCCGCCGGAGATGGCCAGGACCTCTTGGACGATGGCGTAGCCGTGCCGCGGGGCGTCGGCCAGCGCGGTGAGCACGAGCCTGGTCGGCTCCTGTAGTTGACGGTTTCCCATGATCGGGAGCATAGGTCAACCATTGGGATATGTCGATGGATTAGCTATTGGTTCGTCAGATGACGCTCGCACCCTCTCCCGCGGCGTCGTCGAGGTGCAGTGCCGCGACCGCCGCGTACGCCGGCACCGCGCCCGGCACCGGCCCGGCCCAGCCCTCCCGGACGGCCACGGCCGTCTGCACGGCGGCCGCCAGCGCCGCCCGGTAGAGCAGCGAGCCGAGGCTGACCCGGGCGACGCCGAGGTCCGCGAGCCGGCTCAGCGGCAGGCCGGCCGGGCTGTGGAGGATGTTGAGCGGGACGCGGAGCCGCCCGACCAGCGCCTCGATGGCTGCCGGGTCGGCCAGCCCCGGGACGAACACGCCGTCCGCGCCCGCCTGTTGGTAGGCGGCGAGGCGCCGGACGGTCTCCGGCCCGGGGTCGGCGGTCCCGAGCCAGTGGGTGTCGGTGCGGGCGTTGACGAAGAGGTCGGGGGCGGCGGCCTTCACGGCCGCGACCTTCGCGGCATGCACGGCGACGGGCGCGAGCGTCCCGTCCGCACGGCCGTCCTCCAGGTTGACTCCGGCCACCCCGAACGAAACCAACTCTGCAGCCAGATCGGCGACTTCGGCCGGGTCGTCGGAGAATCCGGACTCGACGTCGACCGTGAGCAGGAACCGCCCGCGCCCGAGCCGGCGGGCGAGCCGGACGGTCTCCCGGCGGGTGGCGGCGGCGCCGTCGGGCAGACCGGCGGCCGCGGCCACGCCGAGGCTGGTGGTGCCGATCGCGGCGAAGCCCTGCTCGGCGAGGGCGGCGGCGGAGGCGTGGTCCCACGCGTTGGGGAGCAGCAGCGGCTCGCCGGGGCGGTGGTGGAGCGCGGCGAACGGAGTCACGGCCCGACCTCTTCCGCAACGGGGCGCAGGTCGCCCACCGGGCCCGCGTGGTACGCCGGCTCGGCGACGCGGGCCCGCGCGACCACGGTGGCGGACCGCGCGGAGTGCCGCTCGGAGCCACGATCAGTGGCCCGTTCGGAGGCCTCGGAGGCCTCGGAGGTCTCGGAGGTCTCGGCAGGCTCGGAGGTAGTCGGGGTGCTCATGCACGCCACGGTAGGAGCGGAACGTTTCGGCCCCGGCCGAACCGTGCCCGGGGCACCATGGACCCATGCCACTCGCCCAGCTCGCCGGTCTGCTCGCCGACCCGACCCGCGCCGCCTTCTGCACCGCCCTGCTCGACGGCCGGGCCTGGACCGCCGGCGAGCTGGCCCGGCACGCCGGTGTCGCGCCGTCAACGGCCAGCGAGCACCTGTCCCGCCTGATCGCCGGCGGCCTGCTGGCCGAGGAGCGTCAGGGGCGCCACCGGTACGTCCGGCTGGCCGGCCCGGAGGCGGCAGCGCTGATCGAGGACCTCACCGTCTTCGCGGAGACCGCGGCCACCGCGACGGCCCCCACCAGGGCCCCGCGCAATCTGCGCGAGTCCACCCGGCTGAGCGCCGAGGCCCGCGCCCGGACCTGCTACGACCATCTGGCCGGCCGCCTCGGCGTGGCCGTCACCGACGCCGCGCTGGCCCGTGGCCTGGTGGCGGACGACGCCGGGCTCGCCGTCACCGAGCGCGGGCGGGAGTGGCTGGCCGGCGCCGGCATCGAGCTGCCCGCCCGGGCGGGGCACGGCGGCGGCCGCCCCGTGGTGCGCGGTTGCCTGGACTGGACGGAGCGCCGCACCCACCTCGGCGGGGCGCTCGGTGCCGCACTGTGCCGGACGGCGCTGGACCGGGCCTGGGTGGAGCGGATCGGCTCAGGCCGGGCCCTGCGGGTGACGGCGGACGGCGACCGGGCCCTGCACGAGCTGCTCGGTCTCCAGCTCGCGTGAGAGGGCTCACCCGGGACAACCGCCCTTGAGGGCTCGCCGCCCGAGCGCCGGCCCCGGGAGCCCGACAGCCGGCCCCCGGAGCCAACGCCGGATCCTGCCCCTCACCCCATCGTCTTCGCCCCGTCCAGCGACTCCCGGATGATGTCCGCGTGCCCGGCGTGCTGTGCCGTCTCCGCGATGATGTGCAGCAGGACCCGCCGTACCGACCAGCTCGCGCCCGGTTCGAACCACGGCGCCTCCGGCAGCGGGTGGGCGAGGTCCAGGTCGGGAAGGGTCGAGATCAGCTCGTCGGTCTCGTGCGCCACCCGCTCGTAGGCGTCGAGCAGCGAGGCCAGCGTCTCGCCGTCCGCCATCCGGAACTGGCCCTCCCAGTCGACGGGCTCGCTCCGCATCGCCGCCGCACCGCCGGTCGCGAACCGCATCCACCGGCTCTCGACACCCATGACGTGCTTGATCAGGCCGCCCAGGCACAGCGCACTCACGGTGGTGCGCCGGGCGGCCTGCTCGTCGGTGACGTCGCGGACGGTGTAGCGCAGGAAGCCGCGGTGCTTGTCCAGCGTCTCCAGCAGGTCGGTCCGCTCGCTGCTCACCGGGACACCCCGCGCATCAGATGTCCGCCAGGACGGGCATGTCCCCGGACGTCGTGCCGAGGTCGATGATGCCGAAGGCCGCGCCCTGCGGGTCGCCGACCGCCGCGAACCGGCCGAACGGGCTGTCCATCGGACCGGCGTACACCTGTCCGCCGCGCTCGGTGATCTTGGCGACGGTCGCGTCGCAGTCAGCCACGGCGAAGAACACGCTGACGTAGGACGGCGCCTCGGGCGGGAGGTCCTCCGGGCCCATCTTCATCCGGCCGATGACGGGCTGGCCGTCGACGTGGAAGATCTTGTAGTCCACCTCGTCGGTGTCCATCTTCTTGACGGTGAACGGGAAGACGGCGGGGAAGAACCCGTCCGCCTTGCCGGGCTCGCGGGTGAGCACCTCTGCCCAGGTGTACGCACCGGGCGCGCCCTGCTTCTCGAAGCCCTTGTGGCTGCCGGCCTGCCAGACGCCGAAGGTGACGCCGCCCGGGTCCTTGCCGATCACCATGGTGCCGAAGTCACCGACCTGCATCGGGCCCATCAGGACCTCACCGCCGTTGGCGCGGATGCCCTCCGCGGTGGCGGCGGCGTCGGGCGAGGCGAAGTACAGGCACCAGGCGGACGGCGGCGCGTCCTCGCCCGGCATCGGCGGCACGACGGCGGCGACCGCCTTGCCGTCCGAGTACGCCGTCGTGTAGTTGCCGAACTCCGACGAGCTCTCGCCGAAGGTCCAGCCGAGCACCTCGCCGTAGAACGCCTTGGCGCCGTCCAGGTCGGCGAACATCGCGTCGGCCCAGCAGGGTGTGCCCTCGGGTAGCGCGGCCATGTCTCTGCACCTCTTCTTGTGGCATTGGTGACGTTTTGCCCCGATTCGCCACAGTAGCCAGTCCCCCGCCCGGCCGCGCCCCGAGCCACGCCTGGGTCACCTCGCCGATGGCGACGGCCCGCCGGTACACCCACCGGCGGGCCGTCCCGGAGCGAGCAGCCGCTACCCGGCCGCACCCACCGCACCGCCGGGAACGCCAGGAACGCCGGGAACACCCCGAACGGTCGGAACAGCGGAAGCGGCCGGAACGGCCGCGGTGAACGGCGCCCGCGCCCCCGCCGTCCCGAAGCCGGCCGGCCCGGACGGGACCAGCCCCGGCCTCGGCGCCGCCTCGGCCACACCGACACCCGCACCGACGCGCGCAGGAACACGCGCAAGGACGCCCGCGGGGACACCCGCCCCGACGCCCCCACCCGCCGGTGCCGCCGCCACCGCAACGCGCGCCCCCGACGTCCCCAGGCCCTTCGGCCCCAACGCCGCCGCCTCCGCCACGGCGGGCCCCGCCGGGAGCTCCTCCCGCCCGAAGTGCCGCTTCAGGTCGTCCTCCGTGTACCGCTTGCAGCCCCGGTGCCAGATCAGGATGCCCGCGAGCCAGTTCTCGAGCTCCTTGACGTACCCCTCCAGCAGCGCCCGGCCCTCCGGCCCCAGCTCGAAGTCGTCGTACAGCACCGGGAACTCGTTCTGCGCCACGTGCTGGAACTGCTGCACCCGCGAGTGCATCAGGTCGTCGACGATGCGGACGGCGGCCGGGTAGTCGCAGTTGAAGAAGTTCTGCACGACCAGCACCGCGTTGTGCACCTCGCCCTCGTACTCGACCTCCTTCTGGTACGAGAACAGGTCGTTCATCATGCACGCGTAGTCGGCGGCCGCGTTCTCCAGCGAGCGCATCGGCCCGCTCTCGTAGATCCCGGGCGGGACGGACCGGTCGTGGGCCAGCCGGCAGAGGCTCATGGTGAGGTCGGAGCCGAAGGTCTTGCGGCGCATCTCGATGTAGTCGACCGGATCGGGGATCCGGTGCTGCGCCTGGTTGTTGAGCTCCCAGACCCAGCTCTCCACCATGTCCTCGACGGCCGTGCGGAACTTCCGCCGGGCATCGGCGGCCATCGGCCCGGCGGTCCGCTCCCACAGGTCGGCGAGGCCGCGCTCCAGGGCGTTCACCGGCTCCGGCGCCGGGCCGCCGTCGACCGGCATGAACTCGGAGAAGCGTGCGGTCAGGAGCTTGGCGCCGGCCAGGTCGCGGGAGCGCCCGAACACCACCGGGTAGTAGTCGTCGCCGTAGGTGCCCCAGGTCAACCAGGCCGAGGTGAGGTCGAGTTGGTCGGCGGTGGCGTCCGGGTGGATGCCGGCCGAGCAGAGCGGGAAGTCGTAGTCGGCGACCTTCTCGGCCGTCCAGATGTCCGAGTGGGCCAGGCCCGGCTGCGCCTCCAGCATGCCCATCCTCTCGGCCCACGCGAGGGTGTTGCGCCGCGAGGTGTCCAGGTGCCTGCTCAGGTCGACGCTGAACGGGAGTTTGAACTCAGGCAGTTGGGACGGTCCGACGCGCTGGAACGGCACGTGGCTGTGCGAGCGGGCCCGCCGCACCGCCGGGTCGACGCCGCCCGGCGACCCGGGCGTACCGGCCAGCGTGTTGATCCCGAACGCGCCGCTCAGCGATCCCAACTCGCCGAGCCCGCCCGGGAATGCACGCTCCGGGCCGGGCCGGAGCACGTCCAGCGCCGACGTTCCGACCCCGCCGATCGCGTACGGGTCCCACCAGTTGCTCTCGGCCGACTTGGCGGCCGCCCCGCCGTCGTTCATGTACCGGCTGGACCGCATGTGCCACTCGTGGCCGCCGGACTGCCAGTCCTGGAGGCCCTTGACGTAGGCCAGCACCTTGGCGCAGCCCGCCGGATCCAGCCCGGTTTCGGCGAACAGCGCCGGGAGTTCGGTGAGCACGGTGTTCTCGAACTGCTGGAGCCGCGAGGTGAGCAGGTCGTTGACGGCCTCGGCGGCCTCCTGGGTCGAGCAGCCGAGGAAGGTCTCCAGTACGAGGATGCCGTTACTCAGCTCGCCCTCGTCCTCGACCTCGCGCTGGTAGGAGAAGATGTCGTTGCGCAGGTGGACGCCGTCCGAGAAGGCGTCCATCAGCACCCGCAGCGGCCGCGAGCCCGAAACCTCCTGCGGCACCTCGGCGTTGGCCGCGTACTCGATCAGCCCGGCGGACCACGGCGCGCCGCCGACCTTGCGGCGCATCTCGATGTACTCGACCGGGTTGGCGATCCGGCCCGCGTTGATGTTGGCGAGCTCCCAGAGCGACTCGTTGAGCAGGTTGCGGGTGCTCTCGGCGAACCGGATCCGCCAGTCCTCGCCCATCGTCGGCACGGTCCGCCGCCAGAGGTCGGCCAGCCCCGCCTCGACCGGGTTGGTGGGCTCGGGCATCGGTGTGGACGGGTCGGCGGGCATGAACAGCGGCAGCCGGTCCAGGTAGGCCTTGCCGCCCTCACGGTCGTTGGTGCGCTTGTAGATCTCCAGGAAGTGGTCGTCGAAGAAGAAGACCCACACGTACCAGTCGGTGACCAGCGACAGCGCCTCGGCGGAGGCGTCCGGGTGGGTGTACGCGCAGAGCAGGCCGTAGTCGTGCGCCTCCAGGTCGGCCTGGTCCCAGATCCCCGAGCCCTCCAGCATCCCCATCTCCCGGGCCCACGCGGTGGAGTGGGTGCGGGCCTCCTCCAGATGGGGGTTGAGGCGTGCCGGGTGCGGCACGTAGAAGGAGGGCAGTTCGAACGGCTGAGTCACCGGGCGAGCCTTTCTGGACGTGTCGAGGAGGCCGACCGGCACGGCGAAGCGCACCGCGGTCCTCTCAGCACCCGCCACCCGGTCGGCTCAGCATTACCCCTGCGCAACGATCTCCACCGACGAACGGGAACAGTCATATGAGATAGGCCCATTGACTCGAACACCTGCCCAAATCCCGGCCGGCCACTGGATCACCCGTACGACGGGACGCCCCTCCCCGGACGCCCTTCCCCTGGAGACCCTTCCCCCGGACGCCGACGGGGCGGCGTACGCCGACGCGGTGTCGGAGTACGCCGCCCTGGGGCGGAGCGGGTTGCGGGACACGGCCCGCGCTGTCACGGCGGTTACTTGGGGTCGCGGTTGAAGGTGGAGGTCGACCAGAAGTAGCCGAGGACGGCCAGGCCCAGGCACCAGGCGA